>NZ_CM009129.1:0-12164 GCF_002863625.1 Pseudoalteromonas sp. MelDa3
CGCCGCCAAGCGAATAAAACAATCGGGCGATTGCTTCGGGATAGATAATACCCACAAGCTTTGTACTAGTCCATACCTTATGGCCTAGTGCACAATCCGTGAACTACGACTATAATCAAATTACCGACACGCCAAGACGGATATAAAACATATGAAAATAAGCAACTCACTCGAACTATTGGATTGGTTTAAAGGCACCGCCGATATTGACTCTGATTACATGGTTAGCAAACTAACTGGCATATCAAAACAAACACTTAGCAGCATTAGAACTGGCGACCGTGAATTTTCAGAACATTTCTCTTTGCAGTTACTTTTAGTGGGCGAACACCCTGAACCATTGAAAACACTGGCTTTAATTGAAGCTGGGAAGGCTGAAAAGAAGGGTAAACCCGAAATAGCTAAATTATGGCGAAAGAGCGCAGCATAGTAATTTTTACACCCGACATTTTGTCGTTACTATTTTGGGTATTTTCTTTATTTACGGGGCTTTCAGGCGTTCGGTAGGCTTACGATTTATATTATGTTAAATACAGTCGAACCCGCCATTATGACGCTATAACCCTTTAGAGTGATAAAATCGGCCTTACGTGTTGTTTTTACACGTTTTCCCCTAAAACCATTCGATTAATAAAATTAATTGAAGTCGGTTTATCAATCTAAAAAAATCATAGTTAATAATGGAATTATTATGACAAATTTTAAAAATATGCTTTTTCGTGCGGGTTTTATGAACTTTGGCAAACTAGACCGCCGCGCCACAATGGACTTTTTACATATCAAATCTGAACGCACTTTAGAGCGCTGGATAAAAGACAACAACCCATGCCCGCGCGCTGTGGTCATGCTTGAGCAACGCATCAGCGGTGGTATGTCATTGCATAAAGATTGGGACGGCTTTTATATTTGCCGTGATGGGTATTTGTGGACACCGCGCGGCCATCGTTATGACGCGGCATATCTAAACAAGTTAGACTTTTTGCAAAAATCTGTGAGATATAACGAAAGCCATGTAAACGCCCTGCAGAATCAAATAAATCATTTGCATGAACTGGTTGAAGCCAGCGACACACTAAAAACCATTGGCAATGACTTAATCAAACTTTCGGATCAATTAACTATCAAAGATATTGTTTTGAAGTATGGCGATAAAAAACGCGCGTAACGAATTTTTGATTTAACCAGGAGCAACGCCCTATAAAAAAAGGCCGCATTTTAGCGGCCTTTTTACTCCTAGGAGTCCTTTAAGGAGTTATTTATTTTAATGCATCGCTTAGCGCTTCAATTAATTCATCATCTAATTTGTTCGTTGATTTTGCCGCTAAGTGTTTTGCAGTGGCTAAACACACTCGTTTAACAAACGTTTCTGTTAATAGTTTTACCGCTAAGTATTTACCAATTGCTGCTAGCATAATTTATCTTCCAGTTTTTCAATTCGTTTGTCTTGGTTTTCAAGACTGCGTTTTAACCAATAAATATCATTTTTTAGTGTGGCAATTGTTCCAGCAAAACCGCACACATTAACGATTATTACTAGTGTTGTATTTATATCCATGCTCACACCTTCGCCGCCGCTGCTATGCTTTCGCTATCAACAAGCCCACTTAAGAGCGGCCGATACTGATTTTTTAACCGTAAATCGCTATCGAATATTTCATTTAAAAAATCTTCGTGGTCATCGTGCGCCATAGCCATGGCTTTTAACCACTGCATATCAACAATTTTCAACGTGTAGTCGAGTTTTTCGGGATTGAGAAAAAAACCCGCGTTCGGGTATTTAATGTAGTTACTACCATTAACAAAAAACTGTATTTCGGCTAGTACCTTGCTTACTGGCTTTGTAATTGGCGCGGTTAATTCGCGCCCTTTATCAATGAAATTATTCATCACCCAATAAGCACCAAGCAGCGCAATTAATAACGGTGCATTACGTTCGAGTAACTTAACCATAAAACCCCCACTCAAAGCCCTGCGCTATTTCGCTCATGGTATACGGGTTTTGCCCGTTTTCCATTTGCACCATGGCGGCAATCACTGCGGGATATGATGAATCCGTTAAAATATCATCAGCGGGAAAACCTGTTTTTTCACTCACAAAATTAATATAGTTTTGCGTATGGTTTTCGTTACTTGGTGCCCACTCGTTAATGATACTTTCAATCGTGCGAACCCCGCGCCCTTTTTTGGTTTTCATTATTCGCCCTGCTGCTCTAAAGCCATGCAAAGCCGTTTCAAAAATAATAAAACGCCCATCGTCACCGACTTGGCCGAGCCACTTCTCGCGAGCTTCAATGTTTAACGGGTTATTATTGCGAATGCCGCGCGGCGTGTTTGAGCTTGACGGAAGTGCGGCCAACGCCGCACCCCCTGCAACTAACATAAATAACGTTGATTTTTTCATTATGCGCGTTCCTCAAGCACTTGGGCGTACCCTTTTACAGCTAACAATGGGTCATCAGAATAAATCTTTCGAACACTTGAAAACGACAAACTATACCAATCATGTCCAACTTCCGTTACCGCGTCATTATCCAGCATAGACTCAACAATAAAAACGCGGTGAACACCCGCTGACAATGTAACCGAAACGTCTAACGTTTGGTTTTCATATTCATGCCCGTTATGCGTCCCTGTTGAACCGTAACCATCATACTTTTTTAGTAGCTCGCTAGATTGGTCGCCGACTGTAATATAAAAAGCTGGCTGAACTGATATATTTGTCCAATTCCCAAGACCATCAACCCCTTTCGACTTGTGGTTTATTATCGCCTTTAAATTAAACGGTACACCATCCAGCGCATTTGGAACGTCAATATCAAAAAAATCAACCCCGTTCTGTTCCAGTGCCGAACGCCCCGCCCCTTGTTGCGCGTACTTTATTCTACCTTTATCACCTGAAAAAATACGCCCAGCTTCATCGCTTACCCAATAGTAAACATCACCATAGATTTGCAAATCAAAGCTTTCTTCTTTCTTGAATAACCGCCCGTTAGTCACTAGCCCGCTGTTTGATGTCATGTTATCCCCGCCTATGTAAATATCCACATCAGCGCTTATTTTTGCGTTAATTCTGGCTGGGTCTTCATTCATTAACAAATTTACACCATGTCTCAATGGTACTTCATACCCCCTTACTGCTCTAACCCTGTCCGCCTGCTTTTCAAATTTATATTTGAAATTTGAAAACCAAACTATAAAAATTTGGTCTATTTCAGATTCAAACTGAAGCCGAGCACAGTTTAAATTAGATAGGTTATCCCCCTGTGATATATCAGTATCCAAAACCTTTGACCCATTAACATCAAACCCCATAACGCGCAACCCGTTACCCGCCTTTATAATTGCAAGCTCTCGCCCCGCTTGGTTTACATCGACAATTTCGCCTTGTTTTATTATTTTCTTAATCTTCATTATTTACGCCCCATAAAAACCACGGCAAGAATAGCAACGCCACCCAAACCTATGACGATATATTTCATTGTTTCATTTGTGCTTATTGCCAATTGCTGACCATCTGAACGCATTGAATTCTCTGCAAATTGCATTGCTTGAGTATGTGCGCTCAATGCTTGGTCGGCTGCACCTTCGTATGCTTGCCTTGTTTCATCCATTGCGGCCTGTGATAAATCAGCCGAGCCAATTGCAAAATCACGCGCTAAATTCGAGTTATTATCAATCGAATAATAAGCCAAATCAGCCATGTTATTATTGGCATCACCAAGCGAATCAGACACGGTTAAAATTGCGTTATTGGCAAACGCGGTATTATTTCCATGCATACTTGCTGCTAAATCTGCAACGTCTCGCGCTAAGTCGCTATTTTCTTTTATTGACGTATCAGCGAGTGCATTTTGTGCGTTAATACTATCAGTCGCTAAGTTACCCGTTAATTGCAAGGCTTCACTTTGCGAGTCTTGCATTGCACTCAACGCATCAGAACCAAATCCAAAGGCCTGATTTTGTGAGTCCTGCATAGCATTCAGCGCATCAGAGCCAAACCCGAAAGCGCTATCTTGAGCCTTTTCCCCAAAGCTAAATGCATCTGTTAGCGCATCACCCGCAACATTAAGCGAGTCGCGACCGAATGCCGCCGAATCACTAAATAAATTACCTGCCAAATCTAACGAGTCTCGGTTTACATCACTTGCAAAATTCAAAGAATCATTATTTACACCCGCAAATAAATTCATCGAATCGCCTGCAAAATCTAACGAATCTCGGTTTACATCACTTGCAAAATTAAACCCGTCCGCTGTCATATTTTCAGCGGCGCGCGTCATATCTCGCTGGTTTCCTGCCATATCTCCCCAAACAGAAACAAGGCCATCAACTAGCCCATGGTCAGTTTGAGTAATATTAAAATTATTACCATTGCCCGATGCCATTAACCCGTTATTATCACCCTGAGCCGCTAAGCTCGTACTTGTATTGCTAGTGTTTTGCGCACTACTAGACCTTGATTTACTACCCATTATTGAACCGCCATTCTATAAACTGCGTAACCACTCGGCGCAGTTTCGAAAAAATTAAAATTACAATGCTTTAAGAGCCGCGCGAGTGCTGGGCGTTTGGTGTGAAATAGAATAAACGGTAAGTTTAGTTTTTTAGCCAATTCGATAACCCAAAAACTAGCGGCTTTTAAGTTTTGCCCCTGAGCACATACAACCGTGAGTGCTTCACCGTCAACACGTAAAACGAAGTAAACGCCGCAAATATTTACAAATCGCGAGCGCCCTTTTATCACTTCGTTTTTAATGTATTCAAAATCAGAGGGCGAACCCGCCGCCCCCTTGATTTTGTGTATTTCATCAGTAGAGCAAAGCATTATTTTTTAAACAAAAAAAATGCAAGCAATGCCACGCCGCCAATTATTAACAACTGGTTATTATTGCTTGAACCGAAGTTAATAGAGCCACCATGAAAACCAACATTTGCCGCTTGGTCTCCTGTGCCCGAACTAGCGGCACTTGAATTGCTTGCACTCATACCGCCGCCGCCCATTACTTAGCGGCCTTTTTTGCTTTGATAAAATCGCGGATATATTCAGCGGCAACGGCTGCAATAATTGCAACGCCTACGCCTTTCGCGAATGCTTTTAAACCTTTTGAACTCATGATTTAGCCACCTTTAAAAGAACACCAACAACAAGCAAACCACCAAAAGCCATAATGACTTGTTTTTGCTTGAACCCGAAAACCATGGCCTCAGTTACCTGTGCGCCAGTCGGCTGAGTTTTTGGCACATCAGCAACAACCGCGCCGCCGTTGTCTAGCTCAACAACTTCTTGAGATTGACGACCAACACCCGCCGCGTTTTTCATAGCTTGCACACCTTCATACTGTGCATAGACATTCATAGCATTGCTGAGCGCTGAATTTACAAAACCGCCAAAGTTACCCCAGTTCGTTTGGTCTGGCGCACCCGTTGGTAATGCTTGTTGCGGTAGGGCTGCGGCATTAGCCGCACCCCCTGCCATACTTGTAATACCCATCATAATTAAGCCCCTTAAAACGAGCTGTTAGCGTAACTATCGTAGTAATGAACAACGATTTCACATTGACCTTCGGTTTCTGAATCAATACGTAAGCGCATATCATTAATCGCAGGGTCAAGCATTAGCGCGCCGAATGCGTCACCATCAAGCATCAAGTCAATAGAATGAACGTCCGTTACTGGCTCGCGTTCGTTTTGAACTAGAATTTGATTGTGTAGCGTTTTTGGAATGTGTTCGCGCCATTGAACGTTATTTACTAAAAATTCAGCCGATGTAATACCCGCTTTTTTAATTTCAATTAACGCAATATACGCACCTTTAGGGCGTGGGATATTTTCAACTTCATTCATGCCCGCGCTAAAGTTATGTAAAAACGAACGGCGTTTGAACAACCAGCCCGGTGCTTTTGGTGCTGACTTTTCCGCGTAAGCTTTAATAACTGGCGCGGCTGCATCTTCTGCAATATCAAACTTAATTTGTGCAAGCGTTAAGCCTGTTGTACCAAGTGCAAAAAAGCGCTGCTCAACTAACTGCGGCTGTTGCGCGCTTTTAATTTCTGAGCGAACAAAGTGAATTGTTGCTAAACCGTCTGCAACTTCACGCTTGTAGTATTTGTTTTCGTTTAACAAATCCGTAAGCGTTTTGTATTCAGTAAGAACACGGCCGTTTAGTTCAACTTTAATATTTTTAATTTGGTCTGGAGTCACGCCAGCATACGAAAAATGAACCTTATCGTAAGTAAGGTTTACAGGAAGTGTTAGCGATACAGTGCCGCCAGCCGCTACGCCAGTAATTTTATTAAGTGGTGCAATGTTTCTCATGTGCTACCCCTTAACCTAAAATAATGCGTTTAACGTCACGCGCTGCGCGAACATTACTAAGAGCCGCTAAAACCGCAAGCGTAATGCCTACAGTGATAAAAGTGTTTTTATTAACCATTGTTTAATACCCAATTTTGATGAATGGCGAAATGCCGTTAAAATTCGGTATTCAATAAATCAACTGTTTCGCTCTTTGGTCTATTGCGTTTCGCTCCCCCTATAGCGAAAAAGAGCGAAATTCGCTCTTTTTTTAATTGCCTTGCTCTGGTTTTAGAAAGGCATAAATCAATTCTTTTAATTCCCACTCATCGCAAACCTGCACTACTGGCTTCCCCCCTTTTCTTCTTTCCCCAAAATAATAACGGACACGCATCCCTTTTGATGGTGAGTATTCCCAATAAATACCAGCTATAGCGTTTTCAACGCGTACCCCTTCAATATCTATTTGCCTTACAAACTCGCTGCTGTAAATATGGCTATTACTTTCTTTCATTGCTATTTCGCAACTGTCATTTAACTGTTTAATTATCTTTTCTGCTTTTTGGTGCGCTAGTGAGCGCGCCTTTCTTCTGTACTCTGGGTCATACCCCATTTAATTCTACTCCTCGAAAAAAAATAAAGCCGCTTAACTCACCAAAGAACCAAGCAAGAAAAAAAGACACTACAGCCGCAAGCCAACAGGCCAACCCTGATTTAACAGTATCAAAACCCAAAACCAAAATAACAGCGGCACCAACTAGCAACAAACAACCAAAAACTACAAACATCAAGCAAACAACAGCAAACGCAACACCAAATAAAACAAAAGCCATCACTCCCCCTTATAGAAATTTGAAAGCGCGGTTATTGCACCTTGCTTGCTGCACTCTCTCAATCTTTTTTTGCAAGTGCATTTGTGAGTGCAACAACCTGTTTTTATAAAGTATCTAATCTCGCCAAGACCATTTATTTCTATAGTTAAATTAAACCTTCCTTTACTACCGCCATAAGTTAAATTATAAGAGCGCGACTCAATACAAAACCCCTGAACCAACGCTTTAGGGTCACACAAAAATAAATCATCAAGTGAATTTATTGCTTTTTCAGCTATCAACATTAATTGTCTATTTAAAATAAAATCACCCATCACAACCTCGCCAACTTTAGTTAAAAAAGCGTTCATTTCTAACTGCCCCTTAACTGTTTAAACGTTAGCTTTTCGCAATTACCAAAGTCTATGCATGACTTATCAATGTTAATGCTGTACGGGTCAATATTACCAATGCCGCCCGCTGACTTTACAAGGTAGTGCAAACGCTTTTTGGAGTGCTGCCCGTTCATCTTGCTTAGCTGAATTACATCGTTTAAATCTGCATCTAATTCGACCGCAATTAATTTTGCATCGTGCTTTGACTCCTGAGCGCCTAACACTTTTCGCGGGGAGTTATTCCAAATTGTTTTTGGCACCTCCTGCGAGCGCTGAAAAATAGTGTGAAGCACTAAACCAAACTTGCGGCCACCTGTTGCCATTTCACCCACTATCGAATCATCTTTACCCGCAGTGTTTGAAAGTTTTGCTAGTTCTTCAATAATTACATCAAGTCGGCGTTTACCGTCTGCCGCTGTCCACATTAAACGGCCAAACCAATGTAACTCTTTTTGCTTGGCCTCTTTTAGCTGTGATTGGCTTAGCGATTCGCTAAATACGGGCGAATACGCGACCACGAATTTTTGCCCACTTCGCCATGCATCAGCGAACGCCATAGCGAATTTTTGTCTTGTGCTGTAGTGATAAACAGGCCGACCGCCTAAACCGTTGAATGGTGTATTTTTTCGCGCATCAAATTTGTAATCGCCGTACAAATCGAAAATAGCAACTTGCATACCTTTCAAGCCAGTTAACAGCTTAACGGCGGCGGTTTTGCCGCCACCCGTACCAGCCAAATAACAAACATGCAAAGCATCTAATTCGTTGTTTGGATTAATTGCCACTGGCTACCACCTCGCCCGTTTCATTAAATTTATATTCGCTTTTTTTCGCTGCTTTTTCCGCTTTTAATTCTTCGGCTTTCGCTAATTTAATTTGTTTCCATATCGAAAAACCAGCCATTGAAACAACAGCTAAAAGCTCCAATTCTTCACGGTATGCAATTAACCACGGCGGCAACTTCATACCGCGCGAATTTTTAATAACAACAGGCACGGCTTTTTGTGCAATAGCCTGTTTTGTGTCGTTGTCGATTGTTACGGGATAATCAAAAAGAGACTCAACAAAGCCCGCACCCGTATCAACAAAAAAAGCTGCTGCGTCTGCTGCATCTTCGGGGCTTAATTCTTCGCTTTCAACTTCGCCCGATTCGCTCTCGCTTTCGCTATTCGTTTGCTGTGTAAACGCATCAAGTTCGCTATAGGTTTCGGCTTGAACATTATCGTCTAATTCCTGCGATTGCTGCGAGTCCTGCGAATGCTCCAAAGATGAAAAACCCGAATCCATTTGAAGGCCTTGCATGGCTGCTGCTAAAACGGTCGGTTTCGTTTTCAATTCGCTGTGATGGTTCGCCATTTCGTTTTGTAATTGTTCCACTGTCATTTGCTCCACTGTCATTTGTTTTGGTCTTAGCTTCATTGTTAATTCGCTCAATTTCGTTTTTTACTTCCTGCGGCATCCACTCGCCGCCGCTGGCTACTTCTTGCTTAACTGGTTCGCTATTTAAAGCGGGCATTTCTGGCGGTTGCTCGTCTATCGCTTTTCGCCATTTCGCTTGTAGAAGTTTGCCGCTACGTTTATCCATGCCGCAATTCTCACAATAGAAATACAATAATTTACGCCCCGTTTTTTGCTGGCGAACAACACCAAAGCCGCCGCACCCGTCACAACCTAACGCCCCTAAATCGGGGTTACTGGATTTAGTAGCCATTAGCACCCCCATTCACTAAATCATCTAAATTACATAAACCTAAAATTTGCTCGACCTTATCGAGCCTGTGCTCAATATCTGCCACAAGCTCGACCGCATCAGTCAATATGCTTTCGGCCGCTTCAATTTTCTTACCTGCTTGCAGCTTATTTAATTTTTTAGCCGCCTGTATTTGCTCTTTAATTTTGATTAATCGGTTACTAGCCATTTCATAAAACCCCGTAGTTATCGACAGGCTCGAAACGACTGTAAAAATCGCATAGCGCTGTCATTGAATCATCGTAAAATTTACGCGTTTGTTTAAGCAGTTTATTAACCGCTGTTTCTTCTGCCTTTTCGCTTTCAACGTCTGCACTTGTTGAATTTAAAAAAGATGTTTTTAACTGCCAGCCGCGAACGCCTATAGCCCAATCAATAAAGCCAACAAAAGCCGTTTCACTGGCAAACTTAGCAACGCCACCAAGCGCGAAATTGCCGTTTAATTCGCTGGCTAATTCGCTCACCTTTTCGCTAACTTTCTCCAATTTATTTTCAAGCTTTTCAATAAATTGCTGGCGCTTTTCGCTAAATGTTTTTTTATTTACATTGGTTAGCTTTTCAATTGTTCCAAGTGTTTTTTTAAGCTCTGATTGTTTAATTGTTTTTCGCTGTTTTTTCGCTTCAATTCCTTGCGCGTATTCTTGTATTAACCCGTACATGTGTTGCGCTTCATGGGTCGCGCAATTTTCCCACCCTTCTGCGCGCGCATACTTTGAAATGTTGTAACGATTACCGCGTATTTCACCCTGCGAACCTTCGCCGCCTTTCACCATATAGCCAAGTGCTTTTAGCAGATAAGCGGCGGCGGCTTTAGCGTTTTTAATTCGCTCGATTGTTACAAACCCCTGATTCCAAAGTTTTTCAATACGTGCCGCCCACTCATGAAAAAATACCGGGTCAACATTCCAGCGCATCAAAACGTGCGCGTGATAATTTTGTTCGCCAATGCATTCTATTTCGTGCTTTTCACCCGCCCATTCATACACTTTTGAGCCGTGTTTTTTGCTTGGTGCTTCAGCACACCATAAATAATCAAATACAGGTTTTGACTCAATGCCAACGCACTCAACAACACCCCATGAATAAACGCGCTCATTACTATTTAATAAATCAGATTCAACGCGGCCACTTGCACCAACGCTTGATACTTTGCCCCACGGATAAAGTCTATCGGCACGGCCTACACATTCCACTTTGCCCCATTTGTATTTTTTAGCGCTTGGCGTATCTGATATTTTCCCTGTAGCAACAAAACCGCGCTTGTGCATTTTTCCAAGCGAATCAAAAAAGCGGCTTAGCTCTTGCCCAACCGTGGCGCGTTCAAACTTAACGGCGGTAAAGTCACCCGCCGCAATTTCTTCACTATGAATTAATTCACCGCTTGCGCTGTACACTGCATCAATAACAGAACCCGCCGCGCGCTTTGCTACTTTTTGATAATGATTGTTATCAATTCGCCATCTAGCCGCCGCGTTTAGTGTTACTGTTGTAAACGAATTAAAACCGCCTTTAACCGCTTGCATATATAAACCACTATCAACAATTTTCCCTCTTGCACGACTTGTAACCGTTTGCGTTACCCTGTCCCCTGTGTTTGCGTCTGGCGCATCACTGGCGCGGGTATTTTGAGTGCACACAATTCGATAATCGCTCGACCAATTACGGCTTTGAAAATGAACTTTCGCCGTTTTATCTGCTTCAAGCGGCTTGCTGGCAAAGTGTCCGCGCTCTACTTCCTGAACTCTTTTTCCGCGAACCTCGCCCGTTTGAATATCGAGTGTTTCATCGGCGTTTATGCATAAGTGCTGCGCGCGCTCCTGCGGCGTAAACTTATTTACAGCCGCCGACATTAACTTATTAAAACTAAAAGCCTGAGCGTCCAACAGCGAACGTTTAGAGCGTGGATTATCGTCGCTTTTTAATCGTGTCGGACTTTTGCGCCTTTTGACAAGCCTATCTTTTTCCGCTTTCGCGGTCGCTTCGCGATAACCTTTTGAGTGTGACTCGATATAATCCAACCAAGTCAAAGATTCTTCGATTTCTTTTTCTGTTGCTGGCTGAACTGCAAACGCAGAAAAAGCGCCACTTTGGGCGCTTTGTATTGCATCATCAAATATATGCTCGGGTACATTAATCGACATAAAGCACCTCAGATAAAACACTATTTCTAACCGATATCAATTTAAGCAAGTCGTTTATTTGTTCCGACTCACTAATAAAACCGTTTGACTCAAGCAGCGCGATATCAGCTAAAACACACTCTTTTTCAAGCATGCCTATAGAGTCGCCATTCTCGCATAAGTGGTATAAATTCTTTTGCAACCTTTCGGCTCTTTCATGAATGATATTAATTAACGTGCTCATATCCACCCCGCCTTTGAATAATAAGCGGCTGCTTCAAGTGCTTCATAACGTACCAACTGATCCGAACTTTGATAATTGCGTTCGCGCTCTTCCTGTATTTGAATTTGCTTTTCGCGTTCTAATTCTGCTTTCTTACTTTTGAAAGCTAACTTTAACTGCGCCGCTTTTCCGCGCGCATAACACCAATGAGATTCATCGGTTTTTAATTCTGTGATTTCTTGCGTGTATTGGCTCATGATTAAAGCCCCGCGTTTATTGCTTTGCGTTTAATTAGGTCTGCAAAATTTGCATACCCGTTACGCGATAGGATTTTACATTGCAAAGTAACCGTCATAGCTTTTAATGCTTTTAGCTCTGGCTCTGAATTATTTTTCTTTTCGTCATTTATTAATTTCAGAACTGGCTGAATTTCAGCAATTAAAGCGCGTAGTAATTTGAATTTTGAACCGTTAACTAATTGACACATATAAAACCCCTTGGCGTGGATTTGGTTAAATTATCGTGCTTGGTTTGAGTGCGGCGGCTACCCCTAAAGCAGTAACCGCCACC
>NZ_CM009130.1:0-2208 GCF_002863625.1 Pseudoalteromonas sp. MelDa3
TCAACGTTTTCTTGTGGTGTGATGCGGCGGTTGTGATTGTCTACTGCGCCCAGCTTAGAGCCGTTTTTGTGGTACGAGGTTCGGATGATCGAGTGCATGAAAAAGTCCTTTTTTCGGGGTTTGGGGTTTCCCCAACTCAGGGGATTTAAAATCAGGTCGCGGAGCGTGCCGCCAATTTTAGGTCCTTCCTGAGTGAATGACCTAAAAAGTCATGGAAGGAGCTAAAATTTAGCTTGCAGGAGTAACGCTCTTTGATTGATGTTAGCGGATTTGCTCTAGGAACGACCTAAAATAAAAAAAATAAAATTTTGCGTTATTGGGGAGTGAGTGCGGGGGGTAGTGTTGGTAGGTTGTGGGTAATCGTTCCACGATTATCCATAGCCTACCAATACGATTTTGCGGAGCAAAAAATCCCCGTACTTGAGCGACCTATATATCAAGTTCTCGCTGTTGTTCTGGACGGATAGATGGGAGTTCTGGCTCTGTACCATCGAGTAAAGTTTGGACTGGTGGTTCAGTTCCTCGCACTCCAGTTGGGAGTTGTTGCTCATCACCTGAAAATAAGACTGGTATTTTGCGTAAATCACCAGTAGATATTGCTGTTTGATCTTGGTCGTCAGCATCAGCAATAACCTGCGCTGAGAATGTGCTGTATTTTAAGCTTTCTCTATTTTGTGACCATGCAACCATTGAGTTAACGACATAAGCATTTGTTGCACCTTTCCCAAGGCTTACGACTTGAATCCATTTATCTTTGACAAGCACGTCTATGTAATTTTTAACTGAGCGAGGGCTACACCCTAATAATTTTGCTAAAACGTTATACGACGCGACTACAGCGTTTGTATTCCTATCCATCCTAGACACTAGCATGTGCATGAACGCTGCTGCACCTCGGTGCTTGAGTATTAACCTTGCCCAAGCTTCATGAGCGCTTGCCTCTGTCTGAACCCAACGGCTGCGCTTATCTGCTGCTGGTTTGCTAGGCAATCCAACTTTTTTTTCACTCATTTGCCTACCCCCATGAAATAACTTTCCAATAATTGGAAAATATACTAGCACAAAATTGGAAAAGTATTTCCAAAAATAAACAGTACCCATGCAAACCTACTTGCACGACCCCATGCAAACCTACTTGCATACCCCCCCTTTTTTTACCTTTGATTTTAAAGGTTTTTTTATTTTGCCCTCTATCTTATCTAGAGATGCAGGCAAAACCTTGACTGCAAGAGGGGTGAAAAACAACTACCGCGCTCCGCTTGGTTGCTCCCAAGCCGTTTCAAAACAAGTTTTGAAGCCGTTTGGCGAGCTTCAATTTAAAAAAGGGGTGGGGGTTAGCGTTTTAATCGTCTGTTAAGCTCAGATATACCGTTAAAAACGTCCTGTGTGGCTTTCTGGGCTATTTTAGGTGCTTTTTGATACTCAGCCTCAACTGACTCAAAATCGAGGTTGTCAGCGCTCCCTGTGGCTCTGATGGCTCTATCTAAAAACTGTTTCATCGTGCGGACTAGAGGTTGTACGTAATTGGCCATGCGATCCAGTGCAGCGTTTTGATCTGTGCTTAACAACTCTATCGTTTTGCTGTGTTCATGTTTGGCTGACTGTAAATCGTTGATTAGCATATCCAGTTTTTTGCGTTGAGCAGGGATTTCGTTAGCGATAATTTCACGGTATTCCTTGATGCTCGTGTGCGTCACGCTTTCTCGATTTTGACGCCTGAACTCACCTCGTTTTAGCCCGAATTTGGCATTTGCATTGGCGTATTCAGTGTGTAATTTTTCCAATGATGCAGGGGTATAAATTGTAGATTGAGACAGCACTCGCTTTATTGTGTACGTTGGTTTTTCCCCCCTTTCCTTCTGCTTTTTCCCTTGACGATTTTTGCGCTTAACTTCACGAACGGGGACTGTGCAGATGTGAAAATGTGGCGAGGATTCGTCTCCATGATAATCAATTGCAACCAGCGTCCCTTTGAACTTTTTACGCGCCCAATTAACTTGATGAGCTTTCCATTTTTCTAGTGTTTCGGGTGTGCAATTTTGAAAAAACTCAGGGCTGGCCGTGACAACAAACTCCATCATGAAATTCGTTTTTTCAGCCATTTTGCCGGTTGGTTTTTCAACGCCCAGTTTGTCCAGGCTTTCATGTACTAGGTCAATTAATGGGCGATTTGGATCACCGAAAACACGGCCAAACTCACCGTTTGGA
>NZ_PJBR01000007.1:0-141087 GCF_002863625.1 Pseudoalteromonas sp. MelDa3
TTTAAGTTAATGCTTTGATTGTAATGCGTATCTGATATATTAATATTTGTAATCGTTTATCAAATATTGTATTGCGATTTATAAATATTAATTTTTTGTCATTAGTCGACATTTCTTATTTCTTTGAAGGGAATCATTTATGAGTTTAATCGAAATCTATTCAAGCCTATTAGTTCATATCGCAGAGCAACATGATACGTGGAGTGTGACGTCTGAAGAAGCACCTTGCACTATTACTCGAGTTGAAAGTGAAGGGACCCTTCCTTTATCAATCGCTGTACATGGCAATGAGGAAAAAGCGCACTTACTTTTTCATGTATATGATGATGAAATATTAAAAAATTTAGCTCACAGGTATTTAGAACTTAAAAATGAAAGCGATATTCGTAATAAAGAGAGCGATTCTGACTTTATTCTTATGATCGATTCTGATGGTTTCGCTGCTGTGTATAGTGCGGTTGAAACACCTCATGAGGATTTTACTTCTCAGTTTGAAGTACTTATTCAAAAAGCAGAAAAAACCCTCATCAATGCAATAAAATTAGCCCACAAAGAACTTGAGGAGTTCGGGAATTCAAGCTCTTCTTCAGCGAATAGTATTATAGGGCCTGTGACAGGAAAGCTAACCGTGGTGGAGGTTCTTGACAAGTATTTTGAACACCATGGTTATGCGAACAAACATGATAAAGAAAATAAACGATATATATTTGGTTTTGAAACAAGCGTTTATATGAATGAAGAAAGTTATCCTAATTTTCGCATTATTATCAGCTATTCTGATGACAGTTTATTGCGTTTTAGCACACCTTGGCTATATAAGATTGACTTTAGTAAAGCATCATATCATTTTATTGCTTCGATTATAGCGTGGTATCAGTTTGAATATAAATTTTTAGCAATGTCACTTGACCCTAGCGATGGCGAATTAAGAATATCTATTGATATTCCTATTGAAAAAGGGGAAATACACATCACTCAAATTCATCGTATAGTCACTTTTATTCAGTCGTTTGTAGAAGAAACTTACAAAGAGCTCTTTTCTTTAGTGTTGACGGATAGCGAGGCTGCAGAAGAAAAACTGAATAAACTCATTACAAATTATAATAAAAAGAGAGAGAGTGCTGCCTGGATAAGCAAGACCAAGGAAAAAATGATTGGATTAAGTGAGGAACAAAGAAGAGCAATTGAAGCGATTCTAGAAGAAAATCAGGATAAAGCGGCCACTGAAATGGGTGGAATATAATGAGCGCTAAAGCTGAAAATAGTATGTCGTATCAATTTAAGCGAGCTATTTATAGCCCTGTTGGTGAGTTGATATATCTGACTCTTTTTTTTGGGACTATTACATTAGCTTTCTTTTGGTTAACAATTAAGTGGGAACTATTACCCGCTTCTCTAGTAAAGCCTTATTTAACACAGGAAAATACAGGGCTTTTTGATGCGCTAGGTGGATGGGCATTAGGTTTTGCAGGGGCATTAGTTGCGATCCGTATAGCGGGGGTCGCAAAAAAAATTCAAGAGAATGACTCTATTAGAGAACATGTAAACCTTTTAGGTAAGCATGTTGAACGTGTGTCTGAACTTAACTCAAAATTGACGCGTTCTACTGTGGATGCAAAAAGAGCGTGTGCAGCTGTGTTGCTTCATGCTAAAAATTTAAATGATTTAAACAAATTGAGTAAAGTATCTCACTTAATGAACTCAATAGATAAAAATAGAACAGATAAGGGCATGGTGGAAGTAAACGAGCAACGTCATCGGCAACAGCAGGAAAAACTTCAGACGAAACTTGAGGAAAAAATTGAAATACTAATTGATACGATTGACGAAGCATTTAAGGATTCGGTTTATCGCTCTGTATTGCAGATTGTTTCAAGTGAATATACTGAAAAGGCAATCGTATTTTCAGATGAAGATTTCACGAAGAAATATTTTAACTCTACAGAAACACGAAAAAACCTTATAGCAATTGTTGAGGAAGATAATGTTTTTTTTAATATTCTAAAAGTCATTGGTAGTTTAGGGACGAGGAACTTTGGTATTGGATTAATGGAGTTGCGCTCAACGCTATTATTTGAACACTTTTATAAAGACCTTATGCGCATAACATCTTTTCAACAAGTGGATAGCGAATCCGGCAAAGAGCCTATCGAAATTGCGGATGCAGCTTGGCTTTTTCTTGGTTTGCTGATATCTAGAAGTAAAATTGATGGTGGCAGAGAGAGTAATAATGATGGGTTTATATTAATGGCTTTAATGCTGGGTTCTTTGCCGACAGAAAAATCAATAAAAACTTATTTAGATACTAAAAAACCTGAAGTTGTGAACGACTATTCCTCAGCGGGACGAGCTTTTATGGAAAGAGAAGTCGATGAGTTAGCTAAGCGCATGTTTTTTGTCAAAGGTAAGGAGTTATCAGATATTGTTAAATTGATAAAGATGTGTAATGACAATTTGGGTTATCTAGATGTATTAACTAAAAACACTGGGATAAGTTTAGAGGCTGAATCAGTTGAAGATGATAGAGATGCTAAAAATAATAGAGATGCTATAGAATCTCCAGATAGTCATTTAGATAGTAGACAGAATCAACCTGTAAAGAATGAAAAAGCTATGTTAACTGGTATGAGTAAAGATAAAAAAAGCGGAGATTAATTCATCAACGCCCACTAAAATAAAATAGTGGGCGGTTCGATATGGCCGCTCTGAATTTAGTGGTGTTTAGCAAACTATGGCAAGCCCATATGTGTTTACTTCAATTTCGGCTAGTGGATGGTGATCACTGTATTTCTTCAGTCGCGGTGTTATTTTTTAAAAATTTCAGCTCTAATACGCCTTCGTTAATGTAAGAAAATATAACGATCCAACCAACGACTGAAATAAAAGAGGCTTTAATGATCCAAGGTAAGAGCCAGTCTCCACTATTCCATAACATATGTGAAAGTGTTGCTATTAGAAAAACCCTCACAAAAGTATAATTAAATAACATACTTACCATAAACGGTCTGCCCTCCTTAACCTTCCATAATGCAGCGCCTATCATACCGGTCCAAATTATATGCCCAAAAGGTGACAAGACTCCTCGTAAATTAATATTGTCTATCATTGAGGTATAATTCTGACTTAAAAGGATTTCAAACGCATATCCAGCACTTTCAAATGAACCAAAACCACACCCAACAGCAGCTCCAAATAATAAACCGTTTAAAATATAGGGATACCTGACTGCATTTGCTATTAATAGAAGTGCGATTAATTTCCCTGGCTCTTCAGCTAAACCTGCAACAGGTGGGCCTAGCCAGTTTAAGTCAGAAGTTAATTGGAACATAAGTAAAGAAAAAATAAGCGACAGTATCCCGCCTTGTAGAACGAGTTTAAACACTTTTATTAATGAGACATTCCTTGGCACGTTTGTCTCGAAAAAGAAAACGAGTACACTTAAAGGCATTGCAAACGTGCCAACAAAAATTAAGCCGGGCAATAGTTTAATATTTTCCCAATATTCAAATGAGTAAATAAAGCCAAAGTAGGTTAGTAGCATCAATCCAAAAAGCCGAATAAATAACCAAGGTCTTGGGAATTCGGATGTTATTTCATTGATATCAGGTGTTGTTGTCACCGTTCCAACTGAATAATACTCTTCAAGCTCTTCATCATTTCTTTTCTTAAACACATCAGAGAAAAGTAGTTTGATGTTGAAGTCCGCCAGATCTTTAGTGCCCGCAAAGGAGGTAACATGCTGACTTAATGTCGCTCGGTTTTTGATCAACGTTTTTTTAGCTGTTACATCTCCTTTTGATGCAAAACGATTACTTGCATCCTCATTACCCATTATATAGCAGATAATGCCTGCTTCTAACATCGTCTCAGACATGTACTGGGCTTTTTCATGAGTTAGATCTTTCTTTAATACATAGCTCCTGCCATTAAAATATTGCTCAGCCTTAGTGACTGAAATCTTAAAGAGTGATGCAAACTCATTAACAGTTTTTTCTAGATTTTTATCAGGGGCAATACCACCTTTAAAAACGAGTTTATAAGTATATGCCATCGACCTATCTCGTAAATAATAGTTTTACAGATGGTGTTACGGCGAGACTAATTTCCATACCTACGCTTTTCATACTTCTGATGTTAACTTTTCTCTGTAAATCAGCACTCATTTTGATTGCGCGAACTAACATTGCCACGACAGGTTTATCTTTAACTTTCTCTTCTAGTTCTTCCATTGATAGCGTCGTTTCACTGTTCATTTTAATAATGACATTAACCTTCGGTGATACACCGACTTCCATCTCAAGATCTTCAATAATGTAGCCCGCATTCTCTAGATAAGGTATTGATGAATTTATTTGTACTACAGATTCTTGTAGTTTTACCATACCAATTGTTTGCGCTCTTTTGAGTTGCTCAAATGCCATTTTTTGTGCTTTTACAGTAAAAGCATTAGAGCTAATAAAGCTGCTTGTTTCCTCTTGAACAACATAAGCCCCCGACATTAAATCATGGAACCCTCGACGCTTAGGGTTGAAGAAAATGCTTATCGCTGATATCAAGAAAAAGGCGAAACCGACTAAGAATACAATGGATCTTATGAAGGCGTTAAGTAAGTTTAATGGAGCCGAGTGTTCATCTATTACTTTTATTTTTAATAACCTTGCACCAATTGTTTTTCCGCCTGATAAATTGCCAGTCATCAGCGTGAAATAAACAAGACTTAACACAAATCCAAGGTATTTTACGCTTTCAAGTGTGGCTGGAAAAAAGGTCAGTATCAAATACGTAATGATAAACGTAAAGACCATCGTTATTAGTTGATCAACGCACAAGGCCGCGACACGTTTCCACGGTTTTGCTATTAGAAAGGTGTCTACTTTTATTGTGTCATTTTCATTGGCTGATTCTTGGGCTGCATCCGCTTCTATGGTTGAAATGTCTTCAACGACGGCAACAGTTTCAATTTCTTCCTCTGCGGCTAAGTCATCTACTTCTTCAATGTCTTCAAGATTAAAAAGGTCTTCATTATTATGTTTAAATTGAAGCTCAACTTTTCCCCCAAATTTTATAATAGCCTGTTCAATTTTATTGGCTTTTTCTTCGTCCAAATCCGTAAAAAGAACGAGATCATCTTGCTTTAAATAGCCGATGACATCTGCTTTAGATGCGCCTGGGAAACAACGCTTAATTACACCTGCAAGGCTAGCGATATTATTTTTATTACTGATCCCTCTGTAGATAACATCACACTTCATCATATATTTCAGTCCCTTTAATATTTTAGTTCGCAATAGAGTTTTATTAGCTTTATTTGGCTTATGAACAGGCGCTCACAAACGGGTATCTTCAATCAACAGTTACGCTAAGGTGAAGTCACTTGAGTTCTTAAGTGGTTTGCTTTTCTCGCATCAATAGCAATCATAGTAGAGCGCTATTTATCGCATTTAGTTTTAGATGAAACTCAAACAGCAGAGTTAAGCTTATTTCACTTGTTCCTATCTTTATTGGCGTGCACGGCGAAGCATAACAACCGGTCTGTTAACAAATGTGATAGCGCGCTAGTTGTGTCTTTAAATTTGATAACGCTCTAGCGTTTGATACTTTTTAAAACAGCGGGTACATATTGGATAGGGATAATGGGAAATGAATATGTTTTACTTCCATGTCAACTCATCGTCCAATTTGATAAGTACTACAACTGACTAACCGAGAAATAGTATACATTCCTACCGTGTATTTCAAATAAAAATTTATAGTGCATAGGTAATCCCCCCTAAAAATAATAGAAGCCAAATGTAGAATTTTCTCTTATTGTAAATACCGGGGAAAACTATGAAAAAGCACATTTTACGGACAGCCAAATCCTTGCCATTTTAAAACAAGCATAAAGCGGCGTGCCTATTCCTGAGCTGTGTCGCGAACATGGCATGAGTAATTCAACCATTTTATAAATGGCGCACCAAATATGATGGTATGGGCGCCTCATTAATGGCGCGAATGAAAGGGCTTGAAGATGAAAATCGACGTTTAAAAAAGATGTAAGCTGAAGAGCGTCTCAAAGCTGAGGTTATTCAGGAAGCAATGGCAAAAAAAGTGGTAAAGGTTTCTGAGCGAAAACTACTTTGCACACGAAGTCATTTACGCGAATAAAATGAGTATATCATTAGCCTGTCATGCGTTTATGATCAGCTAAACATGTTACCGCTATACGCCTA
Source organism: Pseudoalteromonas sp. MelDa3 (assembly GCF_002863625.1). Classification (NCBI taxonomy): domain Bacteria; kingdom Pseudomonadati; phylum Pseudomonadota; class Gammaproteobacteria; order Alteromonadales; family Pseudoalteromonadaceae; genus Pseudoalteromonas; species Pseudoalteromonas sp. MelDa3. The sequence continues at coordinate 6,213 of NZ_PJBR01000007.1, forward strand.
AACTGTCTGATAAAAATACAAAAAAAGCGGCGTTACAATTTGATAAATAATGTAGTTTAAGTGCTTTATACCTAATTTTATAAATATACTGCCTACAATGCCTTATTTTAGATCGTCAATAAGATAATCAGGCATATAGTGTGTCTCTTGAGAATATTAGGTTCAGATAATTTCCTATAGCTCTGCGGTAATGCCAAGACAATCCACTTGGAATAATTGGTGATGATACCGGCTCGTCTAATTATAATTTTAAGCTTGGAATGTCACATGCTACATTTATTGAAACGTATTTACTCGAGCGCGGCGTTTTGCAGTTTCAAATTAAAGTGGGCTCTGTGTCTAAAGCTAATAGCCACTTAAAACCATACGCGCGTACTTTTCATTTAAGCTACTAATGGCACTCGGCCCTTTAAACCCCACACTATGGGGGCTCATTTACAGGTAGTTACATGTCTATAATTGATACTTAATCATGGATTATCGTGTAGCTTGTACCACTTATGGAGTGATTTTGTCGGGGTGTGCTATATTCCGCACGAATTTAAATCATTACTATTTATTTTTAGCGCCTTTTAAGTCTGTATTTCCACTGTATTTAGAGTTCTTGAGGAACCATAGTGACAATAATTAAACGCTTACCCATCGGGTTCTTATTTATATTCGGGGCGACTTCTCTCATTTTTTCTGCTGCTATTTGGTCTCAGTGGAATAATTTAAAAAATATTCATGCTGAACGGCAATTATCCACCGTAACTAGGTTTGCAAGTAGTGTGGACTCGTTACTTAGTTCGCAAGAAATAATGATGTTGTTACTTGAGCAGTCTATTGTTAATGGCCATGGGCTTATTGATAGCGAAAAAATTGGAGCTAAATTTGAGGAACTTCTTAACGCGAATCCTGATATAGCTATGGTGGGAATTTCAAATCTGAAAGGTGAACCTCAATTAGTGAGACCGCACATTGAGATAGACCCTCGCTTTAATTTATTGGATTATGACGAAACACGCGATAGCTTTTTAAACGCTTTAAATAGTGACCATATGGTGCTTGGGCGCACGTATCGTGTAGATGGGCAGCTTATTATCCCCTTACGTAAAACATTACGGTCAGAGTCCGGTGAGCCTGTCGCTATGATTGCCATCGGGCTTAGAGTTACGGATGCAAGGCTGTTTAACAACCATCAGCATTATGCCGCCTATAATACGCTGACTGTGTTACGCGATGATGGTTATCGCCAATTCATTTCTTCCCACTTTGATTACCCCAGTGCTTACACAAATAAGCCATTCGTTTTTTCTGAGAAAATAGGAAAATCCGTTCCGCTAGTGGATGCTGTTGTTAGCCAATACCCATACAAGAAAGAGTCTTTTGAACCGTATCTTTTTTACAACAAGCGTGCTCAAGTTGTTATCGCTCGGCTTGATACCTATGGTTTATGGATCAAGTCCATAATATTTAAAAGTGACATTATATCGCTCTTAATTACGCCTTTTTTAATTCAGTTTTCACTTTTTATCTTCATTAATTTAGCCGCACTTTACATTATTCGTTTAATGGCCGCTAAACAACGACAAAGAGACAATGACTTTTTCTACCAAGCTCACCATGACGAATTAACGACACTGCCTAATCGACAATACTTCACAAAACACATGAGTGACTGGTTCAAGACAAGTCAGAAACCATTTGCGATGATTTTAATTAATGTCGACCACTTTAAATTAATCAACGATAGATATGGCAACTTGTCGGGCGATCGCGTTCTACAAGAGGTAACGGCTCGACTCAAAAAGTTAGAATGCACTAATGAACTCCTTATTCGCTATGCCGGTGATGAATTTATCATTTTAACGAGCGTTACACATACGTCCGAGCTGCACCGTAAAGCATCAATCATCATTAAGGCAATAGCGTTACCCTTTAAGATTGGGGAAAGTGAGTTGCGTCTTGGCTGTAGCTTAGGCATTGCTAAAGCACCCGAGCATGGAAAAACATTAACGCTGCTTTTACGTTCTGCAAATATTGCGATGTATAACTCAAAAAAAGAAGGGAATACGTTTAATGTCTTCACTTTCAGCATGGCGCAAACTTACATGGGTCGTTTGGAAATAGAAGAGCGCTTACGTGTAGCTGCTGAGCTTGAGTGCTTTTACATGGTGTATCAACCGCAAGTAGATGTAAATAACACCCTATACGGCGTTGAAGCTCTCGTAAGATGGGAAGATGAGAAGTTGGGCTTTGTACCCCCTGATAAATTTATCGCCATTGCTGAATATTGTGGCCTAATGCCAAAAATTGGTAACTATATTATTGAAACGACATTGAAAGAAATGAGTGCATTGCAAAAAAGCTTAAATTTAACTTTTCAAATAGCAATCAATATTTCGGCTCAACAATTTTCCCACATTGATTTTATTACGATGCTTAAACAGTCCATTAACCGCCACAATATTGACCCAAAGCGAATTACTATTGAGATCACTGAAAGTCTTTTTATCGATGATATTAATAAAGTGCTCCCGATACTTAACCAGCTTCGTGATGAAGGCATTTGTATTTCACTTGATGATTTTGGTACGGGTTATTCGTCTTTAAATTTGCTTCGCACATTACCCATAGACGAGTTGAAAATTGATAAGAGCTTTGTGGATGATATTATGCATGATGTTCAATCGTTGAAAATGGTGCAAAATATTATTTCAATTGGTAAAAATCTAAACTTGACGTTACTTGCAGAGGGCATCGAAACTGTTGAGCAGAAACAGTGTCTTATAGAGTATGGTTGCGATTTATTTCAGGGCTTCCATTATTCGAAACCGTTATTATTAGTCGATTTGTATGAATATACTTCCGAGAGTAAAGAGGTATCCAATCAATTATCTTACAATTCACAGTAAAGAACTACACGAATCATTCGTGTAGTTCTTTACTGATAAGGGATATGGCTGAAGACCTGGCTCACCCCATAACAACATTAATAAATACGCTCAATATCGGTTTTTTGGTATTAATCTCACGTCGTAAAGATCAAGGGATTTCCTCGTGATTTTTTATGAGACCACTACTAATTAAACGATCCAGTCGCGTTGAGTTTCACGATAAGTAGCCTCTTTGTAACTATCTATCCACGCCTTTAACACAAACTTCAACCGGTTGTTGTTGTTGTTGTTGTTGTCAAGATCACTTTCAGTAGGCGTGTATTGAAACGAGACGTCGTTTTCATTTGGCCATTCGGCAATACGTATTCATATTTAATGGGTAAATCTACGCGACCGTTGAGGTTTAACACTTGTCCTTCGCATATATAGTCGTGCCCACTTCAACGAGATGAGGTGCACGTATCTGCTCCATCACTGGCCTTTGGGATACTGGACGCGCATAGTAACGAGCTTCTGACCATGCCTGCTCACCCGCTATCTCCGTTGGTGTACTGAATCTAAATCGACCCAAATAAGCGCTTACTCTCCTTTGGCTATGAATGACTGTGCAGGCGCACCTTCAAACCATGTTTCACCCTCATCATGCGATCATTGAGCTTGTCCGTCATACGCATTTATGTATCCTTGTAAGCTAGAAGCGTGGTTAGCTTTATATAATTCAGTCCTAATAGTTAATTACTTTTCACTAAGTTCAATGACTGCTGTTAACTGGTTATTGTCGCTATAATTTTCGGCTAAGTTACTTAGGCTGTTGGTGTATTTCGTTTGCCGTTAGCTCAATGAGTAGTGGCGTTTTTTGAGAGCAAAGCAAATCACTATAGTAATTAGATAAATATTCAGGGTGTGATATTAATTAAAATTTTTTTAAGTGGGGAGGGCGCATTGGTATTTTTATCCATTCCATGACTACTCAAAACACTGGTCGTATTCTATTGACTGTTAAAAACGTTTCGTTAAGCAGTAATCAACTTAAAAATAGTATTAATAAGTGTATCGAGAGAAATATATTAATTAAATTTACTGCTCAACGTATTTTAAATCAAGTATGTGAAGGGGAGCTATGAGCGGCTTTTTGTCATATTACATCCTATTTAACGATGTAATAATTGACGTTGATACGGATAAAAACCTTGTGAGTCTTACCCAAATAACCAAATTATAGTTATATAAATTAGCGTCTAATATGTGAAAAAAACAAACTATTTTTGTCAATGTGTTAGCACTTTTTCTATTGTACTCTCTAATCTATTAGCGTTTAAGTTAGTAATAACAAGTGGATAGCATTGATTTGTTAAGTTTTATAAATTAATATTGCAGCTTAATGTTAACTGAATGCAAGGGACTGCGTTAGTTGAAGGTTTTTGAATAATTATTTTCAAATTACGACTTTCTTGCGTTCATATAAAGGAAGATATGTATGAAGTTGAAGCAGTTACTTATATTGCCATTGTGTAGTTTAGCATTGGCAGGTTGTGGAGGTTCGGATGATAAACCAGCCACCAAAGTAGATACCGTCCAAGATACCACGTCCCCTATTATTACACTTACAAATGGTGCTGAAATTGAAGTTGAAGTGAATACAGACTTTGTTGAGCCAGGTTATTCTGTATCAGATGACACTGATGACGACGTATCAGTATCCATTGATAGTAATGTTGATAGTAATGTTCTTGGTAGTTATACCATTACTTATTCAGCAACAGATAAAGCGGGAAATAGCGCTGAAGTAATAAGAACGGTTATAGTCGTTGATACAACAGCCCCAGTTATAACTCTATTAAACTCAGAACCGCTTACGCTTGAGCAAGGAACAGAGTACCGCGAATATGGTGCACAGGCTGTCGATAATTACGATGATGAAGTTGAAGTCATAATTTCAAATAGCATTGATTTGACACAGCCTGGTAATTATACAATTGTATATTCAGCCACTGATAGTTCTAACAATACCGCAACAACTGAAAAACAAGTAACAGTTTCACCTTCGAAAATCACAGTAACGATAGATTCGTTTGGCGATGGCATAGTTGAGCTGTTAGACAATGCGAGTCCCTTAATATGCTCAAGTAGTAATATTTGTTCAGTTGATCTTGAGCTAGGGGCTGCACTATCACTAAAAGCAACCCCAACGAATGATTGGCAGTTTTTAAGCTGGCGTGGATGTGAAACTGCGCAAGATGCTAATGTCTGTCAACTAACACCGCAAGGCGACGTCTCTCTATCTTTAACCTTCTCTCCAAATGAATCAGGTGTCGATTTAACCTTAGCTGATAACGTGGTTGTACTTGATGAACAGCAAAAATCATCAATTAGAGATTACAATGAAACAACAGGTGTTATTACGTTTGATGGGAGTACTGATCTAAGTAAAGTGGTTATTGGTAGTATTCTTGTATCAAACGGAATAGATAAAGGGGATGGGTTGGAGAACTTCTTCTTAAAAAGAGTTGTTGAAGTATTGGGTAATCAAGGCTCACTAAGGGTCATAAAAACAGAAGAAGCGACGCTAGATCAATTAATCACTGAAGGTGCAATTGTTTATCAACAAGCATTAACAGCTGAAAATGTGCAGCAGTCATCGTTACCGCAAGGATTGAAAGTACTAACAACACAACAGTCACTGCAAGCACAAAACCAAGTAGCGAGTGCGACCCCTATTGAATTCGCGGTTACAAACCTCATACTTCATGATGCCGACGGTGATATAGGTACTAAGAATGATCAAATCAGTGCAACAGGTGCAATAAAGTTAACTGTAAACCCTGACTTCTCATTAAAAATAGACTTTCCAGCGACTATAAGCCATTTTCGAAGCGTAGCACACATTGATGTGGACAGTGAGCTCGGCTTAGATATTGGTGGACCTGTTAGTGTTGCCGCCTTGAAAAAGAATGTGACACTGCCAATCAGATTCGCACCTATTACACTAGGTATTATTGTCATTCAGCCTGAAGTGCAATTGTCTTTGGTTGCTGATGCATCCGTTGGCGTAGCAATAAAACCGCGTTTAGTGGCTAAATTGGACATCGTCGCTGGGGCACAATATACAGAAAGTAAAGGGTTTGAAGGGATCAAAGGGCTTGACTTTAATGTGGATGCAAATGATCCATTTACCACTGTTGAGTTTAAAGCAGAGGCGAAAGCAGGCCCAGAGATTGCCTACTTTAGTCGCTTATATGGTATTGCAGGGCCAGGTGTTGGAAACTCATTAAAGCTAGGCATCGAAGCAATCCCATTAGTAAATAATAATAACTGTGTTTTTGATGTTAATACTTTTCTTGAACTAGATATAAGCTTTAAAGGTTCTTTTAGACTGATCACAAAAAGGTTTGATTACACATCGAGTTTATTTAAGTTTAAAAAACAGATAGATAGCCTCAGCCGCTCATGTGGGGCCTCGGTGCTGAGTGCGCCAACGGAATTAACGGTTACGACAACAGGAAATGAAAGCTTTATAGTTGATTGGGACTTCATTGATAGTGATGCTGATATCAGTTATAAAATTTATAAAGATAGCGTGTTTTTAGAAAATGGCATTTATGAATCACAATACGAAGATTCAAATGTGACTGCTGACACACAACATTGTTATTTTATTATTGCAGAAGATGATTTAGGCAATGAATCACCAGCGTCTAGTGAAGTATGCGCTATTGTTGAAGCGCCAGATGTCACTGCTCCAACCGCGCCAACGCAGTTATCAGCAGAGCCACTGTCATCTACAGCGATTAAATTAACCTGGAGTGGGGCAACTGATGATACAGGCGTTGATGGGTATACAGTCTATGCATATGATAGTAATACGCCTTATGCTAAGGAAGTGTCAGTAGAGTCGACTGCGACTATTCTTCAATTATCACCTGATACTGAATATTGTTATTCAATAGCTGCTTTTGATGCGCGAGGAAATAGCTCTGAGCTGTCACAATCATCTTGTGCAACAACAAACACGAAAGAAGAGTCTGAATGGAGCATGTATATTGCTTGTACTGGCAGAGAGTATGTTGTTGAGGAGCAGTTTGATTTAGACCAAAACTTAACGTCAGAGGTTTTTGTATTTGGTGAAGCTCAAGATTACGGTGGCGCACAAATGAACTATAGTTTGTTTGGTGTGTACACAGATACTTCAGGTAACCTTAACGGTGAAATAAACTGGTCTTTTGATAATACAAATAGCCTCAGAAAAGATGAGTTTATAGTCGATTTATCTACCGGTGATACAGGCGATGTTGCAATGAACCAGACATTAGTGACTGGGTGTGATGCAGTGATACGATTCGTTTCAAGTAAAGAGCAGGGACCGACGAATATGCCAGAGGTTCGCTCTATTCAAAATAATACAGTAGGAGAAACAATTGGTGGACTTGGATACTAATAAGTCTACCCAAAGGGGCTCATTAGAGCCCCTTAATACGGGTGGAACACTTCATGTTACACACTCAGCGCATGAGTCAGGTGTACACTTAATACTCAAAGCGTCAAAATCAAATAAACTAGCTTATATAGGTTGTTTATTTTTTGGGGCGGTTATTCTAATTGCCAGTATATATATGCTTTTTGCCGTTGCTGATGTTTTTGCTGCATTTGCTTTATTTATAGGGGGGGGCACATTAATTGGTTTAGGAAGGTTAGTTAAAAAAAGCAGTAAAGAATACAGATTCATAATGTCTGAAAAAAAATTAATGGGTTTAGAGAAGACAATCCCTTTTAAAGAGATCGTCAAAGTAGAGTTATTAAAAAAAATTGTAAATGCAAAAAGTCAGGACGAGCCGTTTCAAAGTGGTGAAATAAGGATTTTAACTAACCAAGGAGCACGCTATCTACTTGTCGAAGGAGCTAATAGCGCGCAAATGAAAACAATCGCAACTTTAATCGCACGCTATATAAACGTCCCTTTAGTGAGTGATGAAACGCTGCATAGGGTTTGAAATTTACTCGTGTGATTCCTTTGGTATCAAGGGAATATGTCGTCTAATTACGCGCGACTATACCAACTAGCTAAATAATTGAAAAGCTAATAGGTGTTATAGTTTAAATCTCTATTTATCAATCACTTGAATTCAGAAGGTTATCAGAAGGTTTTATTTAGTTAATTCATTAGAATGCTCTAAAAATAAATAAAAGAATACCTTCATGGCTTCTATAGAAACTAAAAAAAACTATAAGATACATACTTTTGTACTTTCAATAATCTCTGTAATATCGTTTTTTATATTAAAAATTGAAAGTTTTTCGCTAGCATTTAAAATTACCCCAGTCATTATTTTTTGTTTTATATATCTACTTAAATCAGGGACGTTAGATATTTCTAGATTAGGTATAATTCATTCTCGTGCTGGGATGAAAAAATATATACACAAAGATGATATCCAAAGTATAGAACTTAAAAAAAACATCGGAATTACGTACTTAAAAGTGACTTTACACAACAATAAATCTCATTTTTTTTACGGCTGGGTTATTGAAGAAAGAAAGCTAAATGATATGTATAGAGAAAGGCGATAAGGTAAAAAGTACACTTTTATTTTGAGGTATGAGAGAGCTGCGTGTTATTTCGTGACGAGCATCTAGAGCGACTAAGACTATCTCTCATCGCTTGCTATCTCGCTTACATAAAGAAATTTTCGCGCTAAAACCAACGAGTAAACTTACTAATAGATAGGCTTAAATACCCAAAGAGCATGACATTTTACAGCAGCGCGAATACAACAACACCAAGGTGAAAACTTTATCAGTAAAGCCGTATGCGACTTTACACCCGGTGCCGAACAATCAGGACAATGGTATGAAATAGCGCACTGACTTCAATGTTACACAGTTAATTCTGTGCTTTGACCGGGGTCCTGTATAAAATGTATAACCCGCTGACGAGAACGATTGCTGATAAAATTAAAACGCAGAGCGTCGCAATTTGTATTAGGTTCATAAGCCCACTCCTAAATTATCATTATAATTAAGTATACTCAAATTTAGAGAATGTGCACAATTGATGGTTAATTGACAAGGCGCGCTCACGTGGGTATGAGCTTGTCACTATTGGCGCTAAACACGATTGATTATTCGTGATGAAATTGCTCACTCTATAATAGTATTTAGGCTTATTTTTTTGTTGATCTACGTGTCTCTTATTGAGAGCAATATTGGAAGCGTGTCGAACCATGTGTAAGTGGATGCATGGTTAAGTGGAACTTTCAAATACCGCCCAGAAACCGCGGTGATCAGAGCGAAACGATGTCGAAGAGCCGCTTACTGTCGACGTTTGATACTTAGTTAGAAATTAAACTCATACAATGATAGCGTAAATTTACAGCTTTGAGTTATGGGTATGTTATATTAGCGTTAATTCTTAAATGTTTAAATTTTAATAAATGGATCTGTATTATGCACCGGATTAAACCTTTATTTGTAGGTGGTTTGGCAACACTTTGTTTACCAGCCTTTGCAGCCGATGAACTAAATAACTTTCAGTCGTTTACTGGTTATACTGGGTTGATCAACATACCTACCGCCGAGGTACTACGTAAAGGTATGGTCGATATGGGCCATAATAACCAGCTTGATCTAATTGGTCAAAAATACGTTGATGGCCATAATTTTATTTTATCAGCGGGTATATTTCAAAATTTTGAGGCGAGCGGACAAATTGCCTCTAGCACGATGCATGACAATCTTTTTTATACTGAAGGCAATGGTCAAACACGAGATTTATCATTTAATGCGAAGTATCAACTGCCATACATTCCAAAAAATTGGTTTAGCGTAGCTGTCGGCGGTAAAGATATTGGTGGTGCTGCTAACAATTATGAAACGTACTATGTGGTTGCCTCTAAGGAAGTCGGCGATTTTAGATTTAGCTTAGGCATGGCTAAAAGTGATCGCCTAACTGGTGAGATGGATGGGGCTTTTGCGGGTATTGAGTGGCAATTATTTGATTGGTTCACTTTGCAAGCAGAGCATGATGGCGAGGCTGAAAATGCAGCCGCGCGTATTACCGTGCCTAAAGAGTGGCTATACGATGTAGGTACGCTTACATTAACAAGCCGGTTTTACAGTAATAGTGATTTTGATGAAGAAGGCACATACTGGGGTATTAACTTTAGTCTACCTTTTACGAGTAGTGTTGATCAAAACTTAACTAAAGCGGCTCCTGCCGCTTATATAAAGAGCAATACTGTAAATGCCAACGTGCCACCAGAGCAGACACCTCTAACTATAAATCGCTCAACAACGGATGAGGGTGATCAACAAGCGGCTTATAAAAGTGCTTCAGAGCAAAACGTTAGCTATATAGGAACGTCTCAAAAGAGTAATACGAGTAGTCATTCATCTACTAAAAGTGACACTTCAAAGCGTATTAATGTTCAAGTGGCTGCACTTAAAGCTGAATTAGCTAATGATGGTTTTGAAAATTTACTTGTAGGCTATAACAAGCAAAACCAAATAGTTGTTAAGTTCGAAAACTCGATATTTAATCGTAATGACATTGATGCGCTTGGCTTAGTTCTCGGGCGAATCGCTGAGTATGTTACTCCAAGTAATGCACAGTTTAATGTTGTACTTTCTAAGTACGATATCCCGCTTATGAGTGTCACAGGTTTAGTGAGTAACTATCGTGAGTTTATCAACGGTAATACCACGCCTGATTTAAATATTACTAAATCCCCTCAACCTATGCCTAAAGCACTTACTTGGGTAGGTTTAACTCGTGCTAATAGTCCCTACTTTAAACCGCGCGTTACTTTTGGACCTGCCTTAACAAATAGCTATGCGAGTGAGCTTGGTGTATACGACTTTTCGCTTGCAATACGTGCTGATGTTGAAGTGCCACTATGGCAAGGTGCTGGTGTGCTGGTAGGTGGTCAAGTACATGTAGCGAATAGTGATGATTTCGAAAAGGATGGGTCATTTAGACGTTTACGTGAGCCAACAGGGTTTGATCGTGCGTTGTTTTATCAAACATTCGAATTACCATTTGGTTTTTATAACCAAACACAAATTGGTTATTTTAAAGAAACGTATGACTACACTGCTATCACGAATGAAACAGCTTGGTTAAGTGAGGCTGGACGTCATAAAGTAACAGCCAATTTAGGCTACTTTGAATATCAAAATTATAATGGTAATCGTGACTATAAAACGCTTTCTTATCAATATAACTGGGTTGAGCAAGATATAACATTGCATGCAACAGCTGGGGAGTTCTGGAGTAAAGATACAGGTGTAAAAGTTGAAAGTCGTTTTTGGTTTGGCGACAGTTATATATCAATATTCGCAGAAGATACTGCTACCCGTAAAGCGGGTGTCGCGATCAGTATTCCTTTAACACCACGTAAAGATATGAATGTAAGTTCTTATGGACAAATTAAGGGCACACAGGCTTGGCGTCACTCAATCAGTACACAAATAGGTGAGTCACATAATAGATTGGTTTTCAACCAAGGTTATACACCTAGTAGTGCTGTAAGTTTAGATAAAACCTTTTTAAACCAAGGCCGTATGTCTAGTGATTATGTTTATGGTAACTTATCGAGACTTAAAGAAGTTTATTTAGAATATAAATAAAGTTCACCGTTCAACCTTTTGATTTTAAGGCATATTATATGATATGCCTTTTTTATAATGTTCATATTATTTAACATTAAGTTTTATTCAGCAGGCATTTATTTTTAAAATGTTAGGTTAATGTTATTACATTGATAATAATAGATAAGAAGCTATCTCTTTAAATGTGAAAATAGCCAATAAACCCTTATTAAATACAGAATAAATGAGCGTGTAATCAAGGTGATCACAGATATTGTTTGAGGATGGGTCGCTTAAAAAACAATTGGAAGTTATTTTGATACAATTTTTTAGCTTCAAACTACACGTAAATATTAACGATCATGCGCGCAACGCAGGAAAATTAAGAGTTTAAGGGGGAGTAGCTACTCTTTTTAGTGTTTAGGCAAAAATAAACGACTTATCCGCGTCTAGACAAAATCTTAATCTTTTTAATAGTAATTGTTTCAGCAATAAAGATAGGTAGTTGCAGGGCTTTAGAATAATGAAAGGCTGATTTGATTTTTTAACCGGCTCCTATTGAGCAGTTTTCAAAGAGTGTTCACGCGTTGCTTTTTAGTGTGGTTGAACGATGAAGTTTCAAGTTAAAACTTCATCGTTAAATGATAAGCGTATAGCGTCGCTACTTTCTTTTTTATATTTTTAGAGAGTTATGTAGCATAAATTCATTTTTGACTTATATTTATTCTTGGTGTGCATATTATGTGCTAACTAAGTTTCCGAATTAATGTTATATTACCGTTAACTAAAACCAATTTTTTGGTATAGCTTTATTAAAGGTGTTTAATCAAAGCATAAAGTACTGGATTGTAGCGTTGCTCCTTATATTTGAAATTAAGATTTTCATAAGCGTAACACTGCTATTTTACTTATATTTTACTGCAATGAAATTTATGTAAAACTTTAATAATATATTAATAATGTATTGTTTAAATGCACATGTGTTGGTTATAATTTAACCTTGTGTTTGTGCGTTATAATTGAGCTGTTACACTTTATCTAGTAGGTATGTGTTATCTACTTAAAATGTTTATTGAAATGGAAAAAAAGGACTCCCTATGTTTACTAACAAAAAAACTCTACTAGCTTTATCAGTTGCGTCAGCACTTGTATTAAGTGGTTGTAGCGACAATGATAACAACGATCCAGTACCGCCGGTTGAAGAACCAGTTGCTGTAGTTGTTGCACCAGAAGCGCCTATCGAGCTTTCGGGTGTTGTGGCTGGTAACGTTGTAGATGGCACTTCATTTGACGTTGTTGCAGCTAAAGTATCATTTTTTGAAAGTGGTACTGCATCTACTAATGTAGTAGATGTTGATGGTAACGTTACATCTTCTATTGACTCTGAAGATGGTAGCTTTACTTTCCAGCTTAAAGATGGTGCTAGTATTACTCAAGTAACTGCAGTTGTAGTGGCTGACGGTTATGCAACAAAAACGTTTATTATTGACCTTAGCGATTTAGGTGATGATTCAGTTGAAGTGCAACTAGGCTTAACATCGTTAACTGCTGATGGCGTTGCCGCTGAATCTACAGACGTTACAGTATCTGGTGGTAGCTCAGCTGAAGTAGTTACAGCTGCAGTAGCACAAGGTAAAGCAGCTGCATCAGTTAATGTACCAGCGGGTACTACTTTTCAAGATGCTGATGGTAATGTAATTACTGGTAGTACTGTTAAAATTGCACTTACAGCTGCTGATACAAGTGGAACTGCAGGCGCTTTAATTACACCTGAAGGCTTAAATGCTGGCAGTACTACAGTTGTTAAAAAAGCAGTTGCAGTAGCAAGTGTTAACATGTCTGATGAGACAGGTACTTCGATTAAGAAGTTCTCAAGCCCAATCACAGTAAACATGGCAGTACCTGCAGATAAAGGTTTTGCTACAGGTGAGACGCTTAGCCTTTCTTCACAAAACGAAGAAACGGGTGTTTGGACGTCAGAGACTCAAGACGTAACAATCGGTGATTTATCTGCAGATAGCAGTTACTACAATGCTAGCTTCATGACTGACCATTTAACATTCTTTGCTGCAACAACTGAATCAGCTGTATGTGCTTCACCAGTGCGTTTCTTATTTACTGGCGATGCTATCCCAGCTGCAGGTTTAAAATTATCTGCTAGTTCTTCAGATTTCAGCTTTGGTGGTTTAACTGTTAAAGAAAACTACACAATTTCAGCAGCTAAAGTTGCTGCTTATGGCCTTGCTGACGACGCAAGTGCTAGTGTAGCTGTAAAAGATAGTGATGGTAACTCATGGTTTGCATCAACTGGCGAAGTTGCTTTATGTGGCGATGTGAACGTTGCGCTTACTGCACCAGCAGATATTAGCTATGTTTCTGAAGCGTTAGCTTTAACCGCTCAGTGTAGCAATGATACAGCTTTAACAACTCCAGGTTCTGGTGCTCTAGTTAAATATGGTCGTACAGGTAAAGCTAAGCGAGTAGCTAAAGGCGCTGACGGAAGTTATGCACTTAACGATTTAATCGAAGGTGCAAGCTACGAAGTATCAGTTAAATTCCAAGGTACTTTAGCGGCTATTGGTACTAAAACGTACACTATCACTGCTGATGGCACTGATGAGCCACAAACTGAAGCATTAACTTGTGATACTACTACTGGCGCTACTGGCGCTACTGGTGGGAACTAATTTGTTAGTAATATCGGGTTAATACCCTGATGAAAGCCGCATTTTATGCGGCTTTTTTTTGCATTGATTTTACGCTTCTTTACTCATAGATAATTCTACTTTTAAAGCTTAACCTCCTCACTCTGTTGTACTATACGATCCATAAATCGTGTTATGACACTCTTATAATAAATCATTCGCACGTCTTCGCTTTCGCGTGAGGCTCTGTTAAAATTAGCCGGATAAGTACCGAGTTTTAAAAGGAATGATATGAAAATCACTATTGTCGGCACCGGATATGTTGGTCTTTCTAATGCAATGCTGCTTGCACAAAATAATGAAGTTGTAGCGCTTGATATTGACGAGCATAAAATTGCGCTTTTAAATAATAAACAGTCCCCGATTGTTGATACCGAGATAAGTGAATTTTTAACACGCAGTGATTTGAATTTCACTGCAACAACGGATAAAATAGCTGCTTATAAAAATGCTGATTTTATAATTATTGCTACACCTACTGATTATGATGTAGAAAATAACTACTTTAATACAGACTCTGTAGAAGCTGTTATTAAAGATGCTATCTCGCATAGCCCAATGGCCGTAATGATAATTAAATCAACTATTCCAGTTGGTTTTACACAAAGCATTAAAGAGCAGCTAGGCATAGATAATTTAATTTTTTCACCAGAGTTTTTACGTGAAGGTAAAGCACTCCACGATAACTTATATCCGTCGCGAATTGTCGTTGGTGAGCAAAGTGAGCGAGCAGCTATATTTGCTAACTTACTCAAGCAAGGTGCTATCAAAAAAGATATTGAAGTATTATTTACCGATTCAACTGAAGCGGAAGCTATTAAGTTGTTCTCTAATACTTACCTTGCAATGCGAGTTGCCTACTTCAACGAGTTAGATAGTTACGCAGAATCACATGGCTTAAACAGTAAGCAAGTTATACAAGGTGTTAGTTTAGATCCACGCATAGGCAATCATTACAATAATCCATCGTTTGGCTATGGAGGCTACTGTTTACCTAAAGATACTAAGCAATTACTCGCAAATTATGCAAATGTACCCAATAATATTATTGGTGCGATAGTTGATGCAAATACGACGCGTAAAGATTTCATTGCAAATTCAATAATTAAGCGCAATCCAAAAGTGGTTGGTGTGTACCGTTTAGTGATGAAAACTGGATCTGATAACTTTAGGGCATCAGCGATTCAAGGCATTATGAAGCGTATTAAAGCGAAAGGTATTGAGGTTGTGGTTTACGAGCCTGTACTTGAAGAAAGTGAGTTTTATCATTCACGCGTAATTAAAGATCTCAACGAGTTCAAAGAAATATCTGACGTTGTTGTATCAAATCGTATGGTTGAAGAACTGAGTGATATTGCTGATAAAGTGTATACACGTGATTTGTTTGGCAGTGATTAGTCGAATAAAAGAGAAAAGCTGTTAAAGCCGTTTTACTTTGTACGCTAGTAATTGTTATTTCTAACATATAAATAAAACCCCTATGATACACCGTATCATAGGGGTTTTTGTATTCTAATAACCTAAACTTTAAATTCGTCTACCGACAAGCGAAGCTCTTCGGCCAGTTTTGCTACTTCTGAGCTTGAGATATTAGTTTGGTTTGCCCCCTCGGCTGTTTGCTCTGCGATGGCTACAATTGACTCAAGGCGTTCGCTAATTTCTTGTGCTACTTGTTGTTGCTCAAGTGCAGCAGTCGAGATTTCTTCACTTACATCGTGAGCTTGCGAAACTGCAAATGTAATTGAATCAAGTGCGCTACTTGCTAGGTCGGTTTGCTCAACACATGATACGGCACGTTGCTTACCTTTACTCATTGCCGTTACAGCAGCTTCTGCGCCAGTTTGTAGCGATTCAATCATTGATTGTATTTCTTGTGTAGACTCTTGAGTTTTACTCGCTAGAGAGCGAACTTCGTCCGCTACAACAGCAAAGCCGCGACCATATTCACCAGCGCGTGCAGCTTCAATTGCGGCATTTAGTGCAAGTAGGTTGGTTTGGTCAGCTATGCCGCGTATTACATCTAAAATGCTGCCTATTGATGCGCTATCTTGATGTAGTTTATTGATTACTTGTGAGGCGTCGTCTACTTCACGTGCTAACTGTTCAATCGTGGCTTTATTGTTATTCGAAATACCTTTAACACGCTCAGCTTCTTTATCAGCATTTTTAATTTCGTTAAGTGCTTGTTGAGCGCTGTTGCTAACCGTTTGTGATGTACTGCTCATTTCGGTCGTTGCAGTGGCTGCTTGTTCAACTTGTGCTTGCTGGTTACGAATTGCTTGGCTTGATTCTGCGGTAATGGCAGATGTTTGCTCTGATGCTGCAGCTAGCTGAGTTGAGCGTGAAATAATGCCTTTAATTAGGCTGCGTAAGTTATCAATTAAGGTGTTACAACTTTTAGATAGTTCGCCAAATTCGTCTTTAGCGCTGTCGTCTAAGCGTTGTGTCATGTCACCACTGGCAACAATATCTAAAATTCGGTTAACTTCAGCAAGTGGTTTAGTAATACGACTAACAGTAATAATAGCAATAGCTACAGCTAAAAGGGTGGCTATAATCATACCAACCCACGTCCATAAATTTGCAGAGTCTACGTCGCTGCGCACGCCTTGCTGTAATTTGAACGCAACGTCACTTGCTTGATTAACTAACTCATCAATTTGGTTAAGTGCCATTTTAGTGGCTTGCTCTGATTGGGCAAGCTCTGATTCTGTTAGGGTAATCGAATCAATTAAACGCTTTTTGTTTGCAGCTAAGCCATTACTCCCCTTGATATTGCTTTCTAAAATATCAACATACTCTTTTAGACTTGAATATAAGTCGCTATGAGTTTGCTCTATTGCTGGCTTAATTAAATCAACGGTACGTGTAACCTCTTCAAGGTAATAAGTTTGCTCATTTTTCACTATATCGAGTGTATTAAGGGTTTTAACAGTGAGCATGTCAGTACTATTATTAACTACCGACATAAAGTTGTTTTCTAAATTGTTTGCAGCTTGATAAGCACGAGGGTGGTTTTGTTCAAACCCGTCAATGTCGATAATATCGAGTACAACAGAGTTAGCATCTTCTGCACTTAGCTCTATATTTTCTAATTGTGCTTTTAATGTTTTGTTTAATGCGAGTTGTTTGCTTTTATCTTCTAATAAATTTTCAACCGTACTTAAAAAGCTCAAATAGGTTTTTTCTACATTTTGGCTGCTTTGATTAAGTGCAACATCGTCTTTTACTACGTCTTGAAGTTCACGATGAAGGGTATTGAATAACTGTTTTTGCTCAAGAACATGTGCTTTTATTGGTGCAAGTTCATTGGCTGATGTAGTGTAAAAGCTCGCTTGAGCGGCTTTACTCATTAAAATAAATTCGGCTTGTAGTTCTGAGCTTTTATTGAGTGCTGGAAGTGATAGTTGATTCACTTTTTGAGTGGAACGGTCAATATTTGCAATTTTTATTAAGGAATTACCACCAATTATTAATAATAATAGTGTGATAAATATAAAACCACCCCAAATACGCTGGCTTACTGTCAGGTTCATAAGATTTCCACTCAAAAGTACTTCAATTAAGACTTATCGGCGTTTGTACCAATAAGTTAAGTAATTAAAATCAATTACTTTAACTAATTTTAACTATTAATTGATAAATCTAACAGATGTATTGTTTTTTTTCAGTTTATTTAGACGAAAGGTAGGATTTTTCTACAATTACTTTTTTAGTACTTAGCTCCATTAGGGTCATGGTGTTACCCCACACACAGCCTGTATCTAAGGCGTGAACTCGTGGATTACCTGTCCTACCTTCAAGTGCTGCCCAGTGGCCAAAAATAATATCGTGTTTCGTTTTAGCTATATTCGGATGGTTAAACCAAGGGATTAGTGTTTGGCTATCGGTTATTGCACCCTTTTCATTAAGCTCGAGTGTGTTATCACTTGTTAAAAAGCGCATGCGGGTAAAATAGTTAACTATGTATCTAAATTTTGCAAAGTCATCAAGATTGCTTGACCACTCAATAGGATGAGGCTGATACATGTGTTCAAAAAACGCTTTAGCATTGTTTGATTGATAACAGCTTTGTGCAAATTGTGCGTGTTTTAGCGCATCTTCAATAGACCAATCGGGGTTTAATCCGGCATGAGAAATAAAGCAGTTATGTTTTATAAGCTCTAAGGCCAATGGTTGGGTTTGTAAAAAGGCGATGTAACGCGCTAATTTTGGGCTTTCAAATATTGGGTTTAGTTTATCTTTTGGATTGGTAGGTTTGTTAAGAAAGTAGCAGGCAACCATGTGAAGGTCGTGATTGCCTAAAGTGATGGTCATGCTATTTTGATGTTGGTAAATGTAGTCTAAGCAGGCTAGGGAGTCTGGCCCGCGGGCAACTATGTCGCCAACTAAATAAAGGTGATCTTTGCTTGGGTTAAAATCAACTCGTTGCAAAAGGGTGTTAAATTCACTAAAACACCCTTGTAAATCACCTATCGCATAATCTGCCATCTAAATGCTTAATGCAAAATGTTAGGACAAGCCAAACGAAACACATTAATAGGCGCCTGAAACTCAGAGCCAAATTCGTTGCGTAACGTGTAATGGCCTTGCATTGTGCCTACAGGTGTATCTAAAATTGCACCGCTGGTGTATTTATAGCTTTCGCCTGGGCCAATGTCTGGCATTTCGCCAACAACGCCTTCACCTTCTACTACTACTTCTTTGCCATTTGCATCGGTAATTAACCAATAGCGGCTCAGTAATTTTGCACTACATAAACTATGGTTTTTAATCGTTACTGAGTAAGCAAATACGTATTTTTCAAGCTCAGGTTGAGATTGACCTTCTACGTAAAATGTTTCTACAGACACCTTTACAGGCGATCCAATATTACTGCTTGTTGTCATAAATCCAATTAGCTATATCAATAAATTGTTGTAAAGATAAGCGCTCAGCACGCAGCGTTATATCAATGCCAATGCTAGTAAGCTCTTCTGCAGTTAGTAAATTACCTAAACTGTTACGCAGTGTTTTACGGCGTTGATTAAAGGCTTCTAAACACACTGTGTTTAATATTTTAACGCTTTTTGCTGTACGTTGCTCTGGCTTCTTAGGTATTAAACGTATAACAGCAGAGTCAACTTTTGGCGCTGGTTTAAAGCACTCAGGTGGTACTTCAACAACCGGCATTGCATTACAGTAGTATTGAGTCATTACGCTTAAGCGGCCAAATGTTTTACTACCTGGGCCAGCTACCATGCGTTTTACTACTTCTTTTTGAAGCATAAAGTGCATGTGCTCAATATGATCTGAAAATTCAAAAAGATGAAACAATAACGGTGTCGAAATGTTGTAAGGTAGATTACCAAACACTTTTAATTTTTTGTCATCGCGAACCAAGCTTGCAAAGTCAAACGTCATTGCATCGCCTTGGTTAACGGTTAATTTAGGACCCAAAAATGGGTGTTCAATTAATCGTTGCGCTAAATCTTTATCTAATTCAACAACCGTTAAATGACCGCTTAATTCAGCTACTGGCTCAGTAATTGCGCCAAGGCCGGGGCCAATTTCTACTAGGTTGTCTTCTGGTTTAGGATCGATCGCAGAGACTATTTTATCGATGATAGATTCATCAAATAAAAAGTTTTGCCCAAAACGCTTACGAGCGCGGTGTCCTAAATGTACTTTATCGGTCATTGATTTTGTGCTTTTTCTTGGGCGAGCTTAATTGCTTCGCGGATCGCTAATTCAAAACTGCCAACGTCAGCTGTACCAGTCCCTGCTAAATCGAGTGCAGTACCGTGGTCAACTGAAGTGCGGATAAATGGTAAGCCAAGGGTAATATTTACCGATTTACCAAATCCCTTGTATTTTAGCACAGGTAATCCCTGATCGTGATACATAGCAAGCACTGCATCTGCTTCAGATAGGTATTTATCTTGAAATAAGGTATCGGCCGGTAGTGGGCCAATTAAATTCATACCTTCGCTTCTAAGTATCTCAAGCGTTGGCGTGATTGTTTCTATTTCTTCACGACCTAAATGGCCATCTTCACCTGCATGCGGGTTTAAGCCACACACTAAAATACGTGGTTTTTCTATACCAAACTTAGTTTGTAAGTCGTGATTTAAAATACCCGCTACTTTAGTTAAACGCTCAGGTGTAATGGCACGCGATACATACGCTAGTGGAATATGCGTGGTTACAAGTGCAACGCGTAAGCCCTCTGTTGCAAGCATCATAACTACATCAGCAGTATTTGATTGCTGCGCAAAATACTCAGTGTGCCCACTAAACGAAATACCTGCTTTGTTAATTATACCTTTGTGAACCGGGCCCGTAACGACTGCATCGAAGGTGCCATCCATGTTTTTTTCGCTTGCTATACGCAAGGTATCTAACACGTATTGTCCGTTACCGTCGTTTAGTACGCCTAGTTCTACATCAACCCCTAAATCAACCTGATGAATATACAAGCTGCCAGCAGGTGCTGCGATGGCGGGGGCATTATCATCAAATTTAATTAAGTTTATTGTTAAGCCTAAATGTTTTGCACGCTCTTTTAATAGTTTGCCATCGGCAATCGCTATAAGTTGAACATCCCACGCTTGCTGAGCAAGCGTGAGTAGCAAATCTGGGCCAATACCGGCTGGTTCACCCGGTGTAATAGCTATTCTTAGGGTCATATTTATTGGTCTATAGGGAAAATTTCAACGTGAGCTTGCTCGCGCATTTCTTGCTGCCAGTTAAAACTTTCTTCCTTAAATTTACGGTTAAACAACATACCGTGAGCACGGTTACGTTTAGCTAGCTCAGTTTTATCAGCTACACGTTTACCAAGTAACTGAACAATATGCCAACCAAACTGTGTTCTAAACGGTTCGCTTATTTCGTCTTGCTTAAGAGAAAGCAATGTATCTTTAAACGCAGGTACGTAAGTTGTTGGATCAGTCCAATCGTACTCGCCACCTTTAAGTGCAGAGCCTGGATCTTCTGAGTATTCTTTAGCTAACTTTCCAAAGTCGGCCGTTCCTGCGCGTAAGTCTTTTGCAAAGCCAGCAAGCATAGAGCGTGCTTTTTCTTCGCTTAAAATAATCGAAGGTTTAATTAGTATATGGCGTGAGCGTACTTCTGTTGTTTCTACAACTTGTAGACCACGAACATCTTGTACTTTAATGATATGAAAACCAGCACCAGAGCGAAGAGGGCCAACAATAGCGCCTTTCTTTTGGCCTTTTACTGCTTCAGCAAAAAGCGATGGCATTTCGTTAATGCCCATGTAACCAAGCTGTCCACCTTCAAGTGCTTTAGAGCCGCTTGATGATGAAATAGCAATACGTTTAAATTCTTGGCCATCGTTTAATAGCTCAATAACTTTATCTGCGCGTGTTTTTGCGCCAGCAATTTCGTCTGCATTCGCATCGTTAGGGATATCTATTAAAATATGACCAATGTCGTACTCTTCAGCACTTTGACCTTGGGTTTCCATAATTTTTAAAAGGTTATCAACTTCTTGTTCGCTAATATAAATACGGCGATCGACACTTGCACGTGTTACTTGTTGCGTTGTAATTTCTTTACGAATTTCTTCACGGTAAGCTTGAAAGCTTTCGCCCGAATCTTCAATAGTACGGCGTAAATCTGCAATTGTGCCACCTTGCTCTTGTGCCATGCTAGCAAGGGTTTGATCGAGTTGGCTGTCTGAGATTTGTAACCCCATACGGTCAGCCATTTGTATCATAAGGGCTTGATTTACTAAACGCTCAACGGCTTGTACACGAAGAGTTTCATCTTTTGGTAATTGCTGGTTTTGTTCTTCGGCTTGCTTTTTAACACGATTAATAATGGTGTCTACTTCGCTTTTTAAAATTACGCCTTGGTTTACAACGCCAATAACTTTATCTATTTCTACTGGTGCGGCCATTGCACTTTGACAAAGGCTGGCACTTAAAACTGCTGATGTTAATAATTTTTTTAAATTCATATTCTTTTTACTACTCTTGCTGATAGTACTGTTGTGATACTAGTTACTAAGAAAATACGGTCTACGATAGCCAAAAATACCTTGTTGTAATAATTTTTGTGCATCATAACGGCTTTTACTGCCAAGTCCTTTTAATACAAAATTCAAACTAATACCTGAATCAAAAGTTGCTTGTTCTTGGCCTATTGATTGATTTAAATCTGTTTCAATTTGGCGGTGCCCAGTAATTTGGATAGCCCAACAGCATGATTCATACTGTAATCCGCTCAATACTTCGATACTTCTGTTGTTTTCAAGATCTCGATGATAGCTTGCAATAAATTGCCATTCGTCGCTAATAGGAATACTTGTAAATACACCTGCTTGCTCGATTGTATTTCCTGAGACATCATTTGCATAGCGATGGTTCAATTGTACTAGCTGATTATTATCACCTTTATAATCAAGCGTTACATTTGACTGTACCATTTGCTTGCCATCTGTATCGTATTGAATACCTCCAGCGAGGTACCAACGGCGGTGCCAATGTAACATGGTTTGAGCTGCAAATAGTGCATTATAATTAGTGTCTGAGTTCAAGCCTTGCTCTGTTGGCTTGGCATCGTCACTTAAATAAAATATTTGGCCGGCACTAAAATTAAATACTTCTTCCTGTTTTTTATCAAATAGGCGCGTTGTAGCACCTAAAGTAAACTGATTCGCTGCTGCTATGCGGTCAACACCTGAAAAGCGCACGTCTCTAAATAAACCATAATAATCGTCTTGTAGCTTGGTTGTATCAAACAAGCCAATGTCTGACTGGTCTTTATTAGGTGTATATAAATATTGAATTTGCGGCTCTAGTGTTTGTATAGCATCTTCAAAAAAGTAAGATGCGTCGCGCTCAAAATTAAGCTGAGAATACAAACGTACTTTAGGAATAGTACGCGATATGGTATCGCTGTATTGCGTGCCTGTTAAGTTTCCGCTTTGCTTATAATTAGTTTGTAATAAGCTCACTTCAGATAAAAATGACCACGCATGCGTTGCGTAGTTGTAGCGGGCTTTTGGCTCTACGTGTACACGAGTTGCGCTGTCTATGGCCACTTCTGATGAATCATTAGTAAAATGGCTAATCTCCCCAGACACACTAAAGTCAAAATTATCAAAACGCCAAGGGGCAGTTTGCGTAAAATTAACTTGCGGTATAGCAGTGTATGACTCTAAGTGATCGCCCAGTACTTCAAAGTTTTGTACTTTAATATCGGTGCGCCATGTTTCACCTAAATGAGTAAGTGAACCAGTACGATACAGCTGTGTATCGGTTTTACTTGCGTAATTTGAGCTTAAATCGGTGATGTAGTTATCATCGCTTACATTGGTTACATCAACGTTTGCGCGCCAGTTTTCACCTAGGTAGCTTTGCTGTTGCCAATGAAACATGTAGCGTTCATTCAAGTCTGGCTCTGAATCATCACTATCTAAATATTCAATCCCTACTAAGCCTTCATGTTGCTCTGTTAGGTATCTAAATTCGGTTTGTAGTTGTAGCCCTTTGTTAGACATATAACGAGGCGTAATAGTGGCATCAAAATTAGGTGCAATATTTAAATAGTACGGCGTAATTGTTTCAAGGCCGTATTTATCAGAGCTTGAAATAGTCGGGGTAAGTAAACCCGATTTACGGCGTTCATCCAGCGGGAATGTAAAATAAGGTAAATATAAAACCGGTGTATCGAGAATACGTAATACGGCGTTATATGTTTCGCCCCAACCTTCTTCGCGTGAAAGGTTTATTTCGTCAGCTTCAATTTCCCATACTGGGGTGTCACTTGGGCAAGTAGTAAAGCTTGCATTCATGAGTAATAGGCCAGACTGATTAACAGTAAGCTTTTCAGCGCCGCCTTTACCTTGTTGTTCGGTTAGGCTGTAGTCGGCGCCTAACAAACTGACTTCTGAATTATTTAAATCGGCATTTAATCCGGTGCTGTTTACTTTACTTACGTAATCTTGATAAGTAATTGGCCCCGTTGCATTTAATAAACCACGCTGTTTGTCTATCAACGCAGTTTGTGCGGACAAACTCATCTTAAGGGTGTTAATATCAACATTGCCGGTAAATTCAGCGCTTTGAGTGCCAAGTAGCTCAACATCATCAGCTTGAATATCAACTTCACCAAGGTTAAGGCCTTCAAGTGGTTGCCAAGCTCTGGTTTGCATTGAAATGCCACAAAGGTTGTGTGTCAGTTCAGTTTCGGCAAGCGATGGTGCGCTAACTACGCTTAGCATCAATATGCCCCAGGTTTTGCTCATTTATCGACCTTAATACTGTGTGTTTAATATAATATACACATAATAAAGGAAAATAATGGCAATTACAGTAATTGACCTAATTAACTTAGTGAAAAATAGATATCTTATAAAATGACACGCTTTGAGAATTTACAACAATTTATAAACATACACCTTAATGCCAAGTCGCATACTTTAAACGCGATCACAGGTGATGCTAGCTTTCGCCGTTATTACCGTTTAAATCACGATAATAAGCATTTAATAGTGATGGACTCAGATCCAAAAAAAGTAAATAACGAACCTTACATTTCACTAAATCAGGTGTTTGTTGAGCAAGGTTTTTTACTTCCTACTATTATTGCAAGTGATGAGAAACAAGGCTTTTTTGTTCTTAGTGATTTAGGGAGTACGCACCTAGCTGACATGCTTGATGATGCAAACCGCACCGAGCACTATCAAGCATTAATTAGTTTAAGCGCTCAATGGGCTAAAACGCCGGCAGCTTCTGCTATGCAAGCGTACAACGAAGATTTTATAACACTAGAACTTGATATATTTAGCCAGTGGTTAGTGAATGACTTTATTAATGAGCCACTAAACGCAGAGCAAAACGTAATGTGGCAAACAAGTTCAGCGCTATTAATAAAGGCCATGCTTGAGCAGCCCACTGTTACCGTTCATCGCGATTACCATAGCCGTAATATTATGAACAGTAACGGCCAGTGGGCAATTATAGATTATCAAGATGCTGTACGTGGGCCGCTTTGCTACGACTTGGTATCGCTACTACGCGATTGCTACTTTAAACTGCCTCAAAAAGAGTTAACAAGCTTGCTTGATTTTGCTTATCAGGAATTTACGGCTCAAAATTTACTGGCTAATACTTCATTTGATGAGTTTAAATATTGGTTTGATTTAACTGGATTACAGCGCCACTTAAAAGCTGCGGGTATATTTTGTCGATTGTATTTACGCGATGGTAAAACAGGTTATTTAGATAATATTCTACCGACTCTTGATTACATTATTGAAGTAGCGGCAAATTACCCAGAGCTTAAAGCATTGAGTGAGTGGACAAAAAATACCATAGTGCCAAAAGTGACTGAAAAGTTGGCAAAGGAGCGCTCATGAAAGCGATGATTTTAGCTGCAGGGCGCGGACAGCGTATGATGCCGCTTACGCAAAATATGCCAAAGCCAATGTTAAAAGTGGCAGGAAAACCACTTATTGAGCACCATATAAATAATCTTAAAGCTGCCAGTATTACCGATATTGTAATAAACCTTGCGTGGCAAGGTGATAAAATAAAAGACTACTTTAAAGATGGCAGCCAATTTGGCGTAAATATACTTTATAGCCAAGAAGTTGAAGGTGGCCTTGAAACGGCTGGCGGTATAATTGAAGCGTTACCGCTGTTGGGTGACTCGTTCATTGTAGTAAATGGCGATGTATACACCGACTATGATGTAAGTGCGCTAATGCAACTTCATTTACAGCCCGGTGAGGCGCACATAGTGCTTATAGAAAACCCGCCACACAATCCAGATGGCGACTTTGCATTGAGCCATTTATCGGCCGAGAGTCAAAAATATACATTTTCGGGGATTGGCAGATATCAGGCTGATTTTTTTAAAGGGTTAACGCAAGGTATTCGCCCTTTAGGGCCTATTTTACGTGAAAAGCTAAATGAACATTTAGTCTCTACTGAGCTCTATATAGGGCAGTGGGATGACATTGGTACACCAGAGCGTTTAAACCAATTAAACACGCGCCTTGAGGCGTAACAACTCAATTTTTAAGAAGGCAGTATTATAGATGTGGGGAAAAATTCTCGGTTTTTGTTTTGGTTTTATGTTTGGCAAAATATTTGGTGCCATTTTAGGTTTATACCTAGGTCATTTATTTGATAAAAGCTTAAAAAATAACTTTGATAAAGCAGGCGGTTTTTCTAGCTTATTTAGTGGTGATGATGTTCACGAGCGCCAAGCTTTATTCTTTTCAAGCTGCTTTGCTGTCATGGGGCACATTGCGAAGTCGAACGGTCGAGTCAGCGAAGTACATATAAAAGCGGCTAACTTGTTTATGGATGAAATGGGCTTAAAGGGCGAAGAACGCCGCGAAGCACAACATGCATTTCAGTCAGGTAAAGAGAGCGACTTTTCACTTAAAGAAACAGTACACGATTTTAAAGAACGCTTTGCTAAACGAAACGATCTAATACAGTTATTTTTAGAAATACAAATTCAAATGGCGTTTTCTGATGGAGTGCTAGCCGAACAAGAAAAGCAATTATTAGCAGAAGTAAGTAAACAGCTAGGCATTTCTAAAACACACTTTGCATTTGCATTAAAGCGCTACCAAGCAGAGTTTAACTTTAGAAAGCAACAACAGCGCTTTAATCAGCAGCAACAAAACCAAGGTCAAAGTAGTAGTTACCGTGAGGGTTCTGGCCACCATGTACCGCCAAATAATAATATGAACCGTGCGCAAGCATTGGCGTTATTAGGCTTAAGTAGCGATGCAACGCAGCGTGATATAAAAGTAGCGTACCGTAAACTTATGTCGCAACATCATCCAGATAAATTAGTATCGCAAGGTTTACCAAAACACATGATGGAACTGGCTGTTAAAAAGAGCCAAGATATTCAAGCTGCTTATGAGTATTTAAAAAAGTCGGCGTAAAAAGCCGTCTATTTCTTTTGTTAGGCGTGCGTGTTGATCGGGTTGATCGCGCAGGCCAAACAACTGGCGTTGGCGGTAATCAAATTTTGCATTTCGGTCAACCCAGCGCTGACGATTTTTAAGGCTCATTAAAATGTCTGTGCTGTCATTTGCATAGTAAATATCAAGTAAGGCGGGTGTAACAAGTGATGCTGTTTGGCTCAAGCTTTCGTTACGCTTTGTATTAGGTAAGTAACTACTTAAACTGATAAATGCCTCAACTCTCTCGTCCGGAAAATCTGCATAGTACTCCAATAACACACCTGCACTCGTGCCTTGTGCTATAACTACTATATTACTCGAATCTTCCATAGCGGTTTGATACAGCGCATTAAATCGAGAAATGAGATTTATTTTATAGTTATCAAGTATGTCGTCAGTTACTTTTTCAATTGCATTAACGTAATGAGGTTCTTCTTTTATTTTTGCAGGCTGCGATTGGGCGTTTTTTGCTGTGTCGGGTGATGCAAGTTCCTCGGCTTTACTAGGAGCAGCTTCGGTTTCGCTGGGCATTGCTTCGGCCATTTTACTTGCTTGCCAATCAATGTCGGGTACTGTCATTGCGTAGGTGCTGTAACCTAAATTATTAAGCTCTTTGCGCAAGTAGCTCATACCTGAATTATTGGTAGGTGAAGAATGCCAGTCGGGTATAAGTATTACTATACCTCTAAAATTACTACTCATATACTCGCTGTAAAGGCTTAAAAATTCTGTTTCACCCGCCAATATAGGCTTTATTTCATCGCTTGGAAGTAGTCGCTCAATGTCGCTATTTTCAATGCTTGATAGATTAGGTGGGGCAATATGTTCAGCCGCGCTGATGGGGTTAGCTAAAAGTAGGGCACAGCTGAGCTGTATATAAAAAGCCCTTTTTAAAAACCGTGGAAATAGCATAACGCACCTAACTAATGACAATTAGTTAGGTATCGGCAAGGTTATCTAAAAGTTTAATAGATAGAGCGAATTAGCTAGTGAATTTGAACCTGTTAAAACTCTAATTCGGCTTCAAAAGTAAGTACTTGCTCAGTTACGGGGTGCTTTAATTGCAGCATTTGTGCATGTAATTGTAAGCGAGGAGCGGCAGCAAGTGCCTCTTTGTGGGCGTAAAGTCTATCACCTAAAATAGGATGACCAAGGCTTAACATATGCACACGTAGTTGATGCGAGCGACCAGTGATGGGAGTTAGCTCTACACGGGTTGCATTTTCTTCACGCTCAAGTATTTTGAAATGCGTAAGCGAAGGTTTACCTCTGTCGTGATCAACCATTTGTTTTGGGCGATTAGGCCAATCACAAATAAGGGGTAAATCTACTGATCCTGTTTCAGCTTCAAGTTGTCCGTATACACGTGCTATGTAACGTTTAGCTGTTTCGCGCTCTTGAAACTGCATACTTAAATGTCTGTGCGCTGCTTTATTCATGGCAAGGCACAGTATGCCAGAAGTCGCCATATCTAAGCGGTGCACTATTCTCGCTGTTGGAAAAACACGATTAACACGATTAATTAAGCTGTCGGCATGTTTAGGATCTTTACCTGGGACAGTTAATAACTCACTTGGTTTATTAACTATCAGTAAGTCGTCATCCTGAAAAAGTATCGTTAAATACGGACTCATAGGGGGATTGTAATTAACTAACACGGCCGACCTTAGTAATTTTGAAGGTCGCTATTTTAGTAGAGCAGGCCAACAGGCTCAAGTAAAAGTTTGGCTATATTGTTTTAACTAATAATCCAAGCCTTAGCTCCTTTAAAGCACTTTTATAGCTTAATTTCTTGCGCTGTTAATAATCGATATTCACCACTAGCCAAGTTTTCATCTAGGGTAATTTCCGCAATTTGCTCGCGATGCAGCTCAACTACTTTGTTATCTACAGCGTAAAGCATACGCTTAACTTGATGATATTTACCTTCACTTATTGATAAACGCAGGCCGTAATTAGCAAGTCTCTCTGCTATAGCTGGGCGGGTTAAATCTTTTTCGTTATGCAGCATGACACCTGTTCGTAATTGCTCAAGTGCTTCATCGGTAATAGGCTCTTGGGTTTCGACTAGGTAGGTTTTAAATTTATTGCTTTTAGGCGACGTAATTTTATGTGACCAATCGCCATCATTAGTAATAATAACTAACCCTGTGGTATCTATATCAAGACGACCTGCTACATGAAAGTCGCTCATATTTGGCTCATCAAGTAAGTCAAAAACAGTTTTATGTAGCTCGTCACTGTTAGCACATACATAGCCAACAGGTTTATTTAGCATGTAATAGCGCTTACCTAAAAATACCAAAGGCGCACCTTGGTGCAGTACTTCATCTTGCTGGGCTAGCTGAAAATTATGTGATGTGATTACTTCGCCATTAACGCTTACTTCTTTTCGCTTAATACTCGCGCGAGCTTGGGTACGCGGTATTTCAGCTAAGTGGCTAATAAATTTATCTAAGCGGCAAGGGAATTTCATTTTGGTTCACATTTTTAGTCGGCTACAATGGGCGCGATTATAGCCGATAGTGAAATACCATGACAGTGCACAGCACACAAATTTTAAGCCTTTACCAAGCAAAAATAGACACAGGTGAACTGTGTTTTGATGCTGCGCAGAAAAATGCAGTGGAAGCTTTAAATACGCTAAGCGAGCAACTTCAAGCTCACACATCATGGTGGCAAAAAGCGACTTTAATAAAAGGTGTTTATTTATACGGACCCGTAGGGCGTGGTAAATCCATGTTAATGGATTTATTTTATAAAAACCTACCTATTGAGCAAAAGCAGCGGCTGCATTTTCATCATTTTATAGCACAAGTGCATGCCCAACTTTCGCAGCTACAAGGTCAAAAAAATCCACTCATTCTAATTGCAAAACAGTGGGCTAAAAATATTCGTGTATTGTGTTTTGACGAGTTTTTTGTGAGCGACATTGGCGATGCCATGATTATGTCCAGATTGTTCAATGCATTGTTTGAACAAGGTGTTGTGCTGGTGGCCACATCGAACGCAAAGCCAGAGCAACTTTATTACAACGGCCTGCAACGGGCGCGATTTTTACCTACTATCGATTTAATTAATAACCATTGCCATATAATTAACGTGGCAGGGGAGGATGATCACCGCTTTAGATATGGTAAAAACAGTCGTCACTATTTTATTAATTTATCAAATCACGATTTTAAAAATGAGTTTTTAGCTTCGTATCCGGTTGTAACATGTAGCAATACAATTACTGTGCATGGCCGCGATTTACCTTATTTATTAAAAGCAGATAACGCCTTGATGATTGATTTTATGGCGTTATGCTCAGGCCCTCGTAGTGCTAACGATTATATGTTGTTAGCAACACAATTTGATGTGTTATATGTATCGAACGTGCCGCAAATGGGTGTTAAAGCAACGGGTAAAGTTATTGTTCATGGTATAGAAGATAGTTACCAACGCGAAAAGCAAACACTTGATGAGCATACTTTTGACGACGAAGCACGGCGCTTTATTGCCTTAGTAGATGAGTTTTACGATTGCCATAAGTTGCTGGTAATAAATGCGCAAACCGACATTGAACATTTGTATAAAGGTAAAAAGTTGAGCTTTGAATATGCACGCACACAATCACGCATAGTCGAAATGCAAAATTGGTAACGCTTTAATATATATTGTAAACGAGCTTGCTCACGTGAGAAGCGCAGCTTTTAATATTTATAACTGATTACTTATTGGTTTCTCTAAAGCGAAGCACCCTCTAAACCTCTTTGTGAATAAATCACTTAAGATCTTATTGCACAAAGAGGAGTAAATGAGAAAACATTAAAGCATAGAAATTACGAGCTTTGCTCGTCACGCCAGCAAGCTGTGTCTACAGGAAAGTTTAACCACGGTGTTAAACTTACCCTTCTTGGCGCACTATATTCTCAAGGGCGCGAATATTAGTAATTAAATCCTGGCGTTGTGGGTTTGCTTGTAATGCTTTTCTAAGATGCTTTAGCGCGCTTGAGTAGTCTTTAGAATCAATCGCTATTTGCGATAACCCAAGCCATGCAGATAGTTGATAGTCAGGCAGAGCCTGTGCGCGTACATACATTAATCTAGCTTGCGTAAGCTGATTTTTATCACGATAAATACTCGCTAAACTAAGTAGGGCATCACCTAAATTCGGGTTTATTTTAAGTGCGTTATTTAAGCTTTTAAGAGCACGTTTAGTATTACCTTGTTGCATAGCAATTTGTGCGCTGTATACAGAAAACTGGGCTTGTTCATCACGGGGTAGTTGCTTAGTTAATCTTTTTGCGCTGCCTATTAGATCTTTAGCTAAATCCCATTTTTGTTGAGATACAAGCCAGCCTAAAGTTTGCACCGTGGTATTAATAACCTCAACTTGCTGCTGTTTAGTGGCGTGTTTTAAACCTTGCTTTAATAAACTAACAGCGCGTTCACTGCTACCTTCACTTAAGTGCAACTGAGCTGCTAAAAGCTGGTTGCTGGTATCTTTAGGGTTGAGTTTTAAGGCCACTTCAATAGCAGCAAGCGCTTGCTTTTTTTGATCAAGTTGTAACGCTGTTTGTGCACGTTGCAACCAAAGCTCAGCTTTATCAGGGGTTTTATTGAGTAACTCTTTTAATAATGCATTTGCCTGGCTTAAATCACCCGATTCAATTAACGCAAACAATAGCCCTTGTTGATATTGGCTTGTTTCTGGCGCTAGCATCAGTGCTTGGCGGTACGCCGCTACTGCGCTCCAAGGCTGGCTGTGCTGCACGTGTATATAAGCAAGTTGCGCATAACTTTGTGCGTCAGCTTGGCCAAGCTCAATACTATGAACTAAGTGTGTTTGCGCTTTATCATACTTTGCTTGTTGCATGTATAAAAGGCTCAAACCTTGGTGTGCTTTTACTAAATCAGGTGAAGCTTTTAAACACGCCAAGTAAGCTAGTTCAGCGTTATTAAAGTCTTTTGTTGAAAGCAGTACTTGTGCACGTAATAAGTTTAAAGCAGTGCTATCTTGGCTTATATCACGGCCTTTAAATAGCGCAGCGACTTCACTGTAATTACCTGCTTGTAAAAGTGGTTGCACTTGGCGAGCAAAACCGCGCTCGGTCGGTTCAATAAGAACTTCTGTAGGACCCAGTAATTTATTATTTATAGCTAATTGCCATGTTGGATCGCTAGGCGATAACGTTACTTTTAGTGGCGTACTTATGGCGCTAGCATGCATGCTAGTTACACCTAATAAAGGGAATGAGTACATTAAAGTAGTGATAACTGCGCGAGTTAATGGTTTTAGCGTTTTAATTACGTTCATGTTTTTCATTTTAATAGGCTTAAGGTTTAAATTCGATTGGTAAAGTGAAGCGAGTACGAACCGCTTTACCTTCTTTTTTTGGTACACTAAAGCGGATTTTTTTTATGATGCTGTCGACAACGGGTTTAATTTCAGGGTATGGGTTTTGTAATACTTCGATTAAAGTAACTTTACCGTTTTCATCTATAAAAACATCGAGCTTTACAATAAATACATCGACACCTTGGCGGGTTAAACTTTTTGGTATTACCGCTTTTACAGGTGTGAGTGGTACGGGCGGCCTATCAAGGTCGCTTAGGCTAAATGCATCCCAATTTACACTCATTGATTGCCATTGTGGCGCGCTTACTTTTACGTTAGGTGTATCGGGTTTTACAATACTTAAATTGCTGTTGATCTTAATTTTTACGGCTTGAATAGACGCGCCTGCACCTTCTACCGCCAAGCTTTGCATTGGCTCACTTGTTTGCTGTTGCGATATTGATGGAGGAGGGGGCGGTGGCAGTGCCACCATGGCAACCTCACGTACAACCACTTTGTCTTGTATATGATGTTCGGCAAGTTGCCCAAGCCATAAAAGCAGTAATGCAGCACTAAGTACAATGAGGCTAAGGCCAAATGCAAACAGTGGATGGCGATTGTTTTTTGTTTTTTGAAGCGAGTTAATCGTGTGCATATTATTGCTTCGTAGCTAAGTTAACTTGCGCCGCGCCTGCCAGCTTTGCTTCGTCAATTACTTGAACAAGTAATTCAGTTGGTACTGTTTTATCAGCTTGAATAACCACAGGGCGTTGTTGCTGTTTTAACATTTGCTCGACACTACTACGCACGCCAGCAACACCAATTTGGCTACCATCAAAAAATACTTGTTGGTTGTCGGTTATTGCTAAAAATATAACTTGCTGCTCAAGACGGCTGGCCGATACGGCTTGTGGTTTATCAACCTCAACACCGCTTTCGCGTACAAATACGGTTGTAACAATAAAAAATATTAGCAATATAAATACCACATCAAGTAGTGGCGACATATCGATATGTTGCCCCGCTTCTTGCTCTAGCTTGTGCTTTAATCGTGATTGCATAGTGTTACCCTAACTGTTTACTTAACGTATGTAATTTAGGATTACGCTGCGAATACGCTAAGTAAGCTTGCATTAACCACGCGGGAATAGCGCACACAAGGCCCAATTGAGTTGTTAGCAATGCATCACCAATGGCGTCACTCATTAACTCGTTATGGCCCAGCGCCATTACTTTAAATGTATCAAGCAAACCAACAATGGTGCCTAATAAACCAAGTAGCGGAAGAGCGGCAGTTAAAATAGAGCTTACCTCTTGCCAGTAGCCTTTGCGCTGCGCTTGGTATTGTTTAAGGTGCAGTAAGTCATGAAAAATCAGCTGGTATACAAATAAAGCGAGTAAAAGAATACACCAGCAAATAGGGTTACTAACGATTTTTTCAAACATTGGTTTCTCCTTTTTCTAGTTGACTTAGCTGTAATGCAAAGCCTTCTAGTTGGCTGTAGTACGCTTTTGCTTTACGTGATAGCAATGCATTTAATACCAATGCAGGGATGGCAACGACTAAACCCAATTCGGTTGTTATAAGTGCTTGTGCAATACCGCCCGATACAACTTCTGGGTCACCTGAGCCAAACAAGGTCATCATTTTAAATGTTTCAATCATGCCGCTAACAGTACCTAACAAGCCAAGTAGTGGAGCTACTGCAGCTGTAACGGCAATAGCGCCAATAAAGTTATCGAGTTTATGCTTATCGTGAATTAACTGATTAAATAATTGATCGTCTCGTACTTGGCCTTTTTCGCTTTGCAGCGTTAAGTTAAATAGCTGCTGCTGCATACCTGCAAATTCACTGCTATTTTCAGCTTTAAAAAGTTGCTGTAATTGCATTTGAGAGTGCATTTTAATTTTACTTAAACGCAGTAGTTGCGCGGCTTTTAATAGCGCAATGGTTAGTGCAAAGCAGGCAAATAAAATAATAGGGATAGCCCATAAACCGCCTTTCTCTAGGTGTTCAAGCGGACTTTCTTGTTGGGCTTGGCTAGTTACTAAGTGCGTTAAACTAGGATCAAAAGTAAGTAATGTTGAGCCTACACCGTTTTGCTTTAAAGTATTATCGAGTGGGTTATCGTCACTTGTAGATTGTACTAACGCTACTTTTAATGCATTAGATTCATCATCCAAATTTAATAAGCCCATAAGTTTAGGTTTTTGCGTACTAAACCATGCAACAGGCCCTACTTGAAGGGTATTAGCTTGGCTTAATTCGCCATTACTTAGCACAATCGATTGTTTTTTAAACTGCGGATAAAGTGCCTGTTCTTGATTATTAATTTGCGATATAACGCGGCTTAATAACTCATTTTGATTATTAGTCGCGTTGTTATTACCTGAACCATTGCCTGCATTATTACCGGTACTATTGCTGGTATTTTGGCGCACAAAACGGCTAAGTAAGTTTAATTGATATTGCTGTTGCTGTTGCCAAGTGTCTAATCGGGTTTGTAACTGATCGAGGCTTAATGTGTTTTCGTCAGCTAGGCGGCGATTAACTGCGGCTTGTTCGCGTAATTTACTGAGCGATTGCTGCTTGGTAAAAATTTGCTTTGCAAGGGTCGCTTGCTCTTTTGAAATACTATTTTGAGTTTTACTTAGAGTACGTTGCGCTGTTTTAATATCAGTTAAAATACTTTGTTTAGCATCATCACTGCTAGCTGCAAAAGAAATGTTTGCACTTAAAAGTAAAACTGTGGCGCTAAATACTTTAATTATGCTGTTAGTAGCCATTATTTAGCCCCTTGCTGGTTTTTATTTACATAACTTAATATTGGGAGTGTTACCCAATCAGCAGCGCGCTTTTTTTGCTGTACAGCAATACCCAGTGCAACTTGCTCAGCATTAATGCTTGGGTCAAATTCCCACTGCCAACCTAAGTCACTTGGAAAACCAATACCTACGTAACTTAAATCTTCGCTTACAAACCATGCTTGTGCTGCACCTAAATAAAGCTGCTTTACCCACACTTCTTGCCCGTCAGGATGCTTAATAGCCATTTCGTGAATTGAAATACGTTGTTGAAAATCATTAAGTAGAGTCAGCATTTTTAGCGCTGTTTGTAATTTGTCAGTTGTACTGAGCTGTGAGTCGCTTAAATCACCAGTGTTTTTCCAACTACTTAAAAGTGGCGGGGGTAATTGCACTTGTAATGAAAGTAATTGCCCAGAAATACGTGCTAGTTGATCATTTAATTGCTGTTGATCATTTTCAAGTTCTGATTGCTTAGTAACAAGCTGTTCGCGTTTTTGGGCAAGCTCACTGGTGCTTTTTTTTCTACGCTGATTAAGCTCGCTAAGTTGCTGCTGCTCAGCATTTAGAAGCGTTAAGGTTTGCTCCATGCTGCTTTTTTGTTCAAGCCAATGAGTATTTAATTCTGTGTTTTGATTTTCTATTTGTAGCCATTTATTAACGAGTTGTTCTAGCTCACTAACAGTGTCGGCCTTTACTGCCATGGTGCTACAAAGCGCGATAACTACGCTAATTGGTTTAATTAAGCTTCGCATTACTTAACAACAATCCTGAAAGTTACGACAAGCAATTACAGGGACGTAATTACTGTTAATTTTTGAGTGTGTATACAATATAGGAATTCACATAACAATGCAATTGATAACAGTTATCGTTTACATTGCGTTGTTTGAGTGGTAGGATTTCGCCGAAATTAAATATGTACCTTAAATTAACAATAGTTAAGTGCTTAATAAAAATTACGGAGTAACCATGAGTAAGCCATCGAATAAAGTAAATACCTACGTGAAGCCAATTGCAGCGGTTGTTACAGCAACGCTTTCAACTTGGGCAAGTGCACAAGATGTTCAAGAGCTGGCTGTAGTAAAAGCACAAACGGTAACTGAGTCTAGCTATGTTGTTGAAAAATCAACGTCGCATAAATACACTCAACCGCTACTTGATACAGCTAAAACTGTAACAGTAATTAACCAAGCGGTAATGAAAGATAGAAACGTAGATAGCTTACGTGATGCTTTGCGTAATGTTTCAGGTATTTCTTTAGCAGCAGGTGAGGGTGGTTCACCTACTGGCGATAGCATGTCGATTCGTGGTTTTAGTGCTACAAATGATATTTTTGTAGATGGTATTCGTGATGTTGCAGGTTATACACGTGATATTTACAACATTGAAGCCGTTGAAGTTGCAAAAGGCCCAGGCTCAGCAGTTTCTGGTCGTGGCGCAACAGGTGGTAGTGTTAATTTAGAAAGTAAAAAGGCGAAGTTAGACAGCTTTAACGACGTTTCGCTACGTTTAGGTACAGAAAACGATTACCGTGGTCGTTTTGATACTAACATTCAAGTAAACGACACAAGCGCACTACGTATAAACCTTCTTACTGATAAAGGTGATGTTGCAGGTCGTGACCATATTGAAAACGAAACAAATGCTGTTGCGTTTGCATTTGCAACAGGGCTTGGTACAAACAGCCGTTTTGATTTAAACCTAGAGTATCAACGCCAAGACAATTTACCAGATTACGGCATTCCGTGGGTTTACAGTGATACGCCAGTAGCTGAACTTGCAGATAGCGCGCGCTCACCTTCTCCTGTCGATTTTGATAATTTTTACGGTAATATTTATCGTGATTACGAAGATATTGAAGCCTACTCAACAACAGCTCGTTATGAGTATGATTTTTCTCAAAATACTACGTTACGTGTTCAAGGTCGTTTAGGTAAAGTAAAACGTGAATCAGTAACAACTGCACCGCGTTACTTCTCTGTTACAACAGACACTGACATTACCTTTGCAGATGAAAAAACACGTGATACAGAAAATTCACTTGCTGCACTTCAAGTTGATTTAATTGGTAACTATGAATTTGCTGGCTTTACTCACGATGTTGTAGTGGGTGTTGAGCTTGCAAATGAAACGTTTACACGCCATAACTTTGTTGCCACTACGCCTGATAACCTAATTGAAGATGGAATACGCAACGACTTATACAACCCTGATGCAACAATTGCATTTACGGGTGTGTACGGCCGTGACGGTACAAGCATTGAGGCTAAAGCTAAAAACCAAGCTATTTATGCATTTGATACAGTGACACTTAACAAGCAATGGGAAGTTACAGGCGGAATTCGCTTTGATAGCTTCACTACGGATTATCACAACGATTACAATGACCCAAGCGCTTTAATTTCTACAAGTGACGACTTATTTAGCTGGAATGCAGCTGTAGTTTATAAACCTACAGAAAATGGCAGTGTATATTTAGGCGCAGGTAATTCATTTAACCCATCGGCTGAAAGCCTAACGGTATCTACGCGTTCAAATGCAGCTGATTTAGATGCAGAAGAAAGCCGTAGTTATGAATTAGGAACTAAATGGAGCCTAATGGATGGTCGCCTGCAAACTAATGCTGCACTTTTCCGTACTGAAAAAACCAATGCCCGTACTGATGACCCATTTGCAGATAGCTCAAG
The DNA here is from genome assembly GCF_002863625.1 of Pseudoalteromonas sp. MelDa3. Lineage (NCBI taxonomy): Bacteria > Pseudomonadati > Pseudomonadota > Gammaproteobacteria > Alteromonadales > Pseudoalteromonadaceae > Pseudoalteromonas > Pseudoalteromonas sp. MelDa3. Next base: position 44,142 of record NZ_PJBR01000007.1, read on the forward strand.
TGATGAAATACTCGGTGGTGAACAGCGCGTACAAGGTTTAGAGCTTTCAGCAACTGGGCTAATTACTAAAGAGTGGACTGTAATTGCTTCATACACTTACCAAGATAGCGAAGTAACTAAAGCATTAGGCGACGACGCAACTCAAATTGGTAACGAGCTTGCACGTACGCCTAAAAATAGCGCGAGTGTTTGGACTACGTACGATATGTCGGATAAATTATCGTTTGGTTTAGGTGCGCAATATGTAGGTGAGCGTTACAACGGGACTACGTCAACACGCTCTCGTGCGCCAGGTTATACTATTTTTGACCTGATGGTTGCGTATGACATATCAAAAGATTTGAGTCTGCAGTTTAATGGTGAAAACCTAGGTGATAAAGATTACGTTGATCAGTTAGGTGGTGGACACTTTGTACCAGGTGATGGTCGTAAGTTTAGCTTAACAGCGAGCTACTCTTTCTAAGAGTAAAATAAGTACGGCATAAAAGGGCAGAGTTAACTCTGCCCTTAATTATTTGATGAAAATGTGAGAGGGCGCACATGCTAGTTAAAATTCCAGAGCTACTAACGAAAGAAGAAGTGGCGTATTGTCATGAGGTTTTGCTTAAAGCGCAGTGGGCCGATGGCAGTATTACCGCAGGGCATCAATCAACCAAAGCAAAAAATAACTTACAGCTACCTGAAAATAGCCCTGAATGCCAAGAGCTTGGCGACATTATTATGGCAGCACTTGCGCGTAGTAATTTGTTTATGTCGGCAGCGCTCCCCGCAAAAATTTTTCCTCCGCTTTTTAACTGTTATCAAGGTGGGCAATCGTTTGGTGTGCATGTAGATAATGCGATTAGACAAGTGCCGGGTACGCCAGTAAAAATTCGTACAGATGTATCAATGACGTTATTTATTAATGACCCCGAAGACTATGAGGGCGGTGAACTTGTTATTGAAGACACTTATGGCTCACACAGCGTAAAGCTGCCAGCAGGCAGTATGGTGTTGTACCCTTCAACGAGTTTACATCGTGTAATGCCAGTAACGAGTGGGCGCAGATTAGCCTCATTCTTTTGGTTACAGAGCATGGTAAACAGCGACGAAAAACGTGGTTTACTCTTTGATTTAGATATGTCGATTCAAAGTTTGCGCAGCAAAGTAGAAGATAGCCCAGAGATTATTCAATTAACAGGGGTTTATCATAACTTGCTAAGGCAGTGGGCGCAGACATAACGAAGATACTCGTTATTAAATATTGGATATTAGATATAAGTAATTAAAAGCTGTGCTTTTCGCGTGAGTAAGCTCTACGCCTACGACGCAGCCATAAAATTGAATTCGGTGTTTAAAATGCTCGGTATGCTCGGTATGCGCGGCTTGATGCCGCGCACTTATTGTAAGCGCAAAGCTTGTTTTACTTAACCCTTATAACCGTTAGGGTTATTTGACTGCCAGCGCCAGGTATCTTGCATCATTTCATCAATACCGCGCACAGCTTCCCAGCCAAGTTCATTAAGTGCTTTTTCTGGCGCTGCATAACACGCTGCAATATCACCCGGGCGGCGAGGTGAAACCTGATAAGGTACAGCTTGATCACTTGCTTTAATAAATGCATTAACCATTTGTAGTACAGAGTAACCATTACCAGTACCTAGGTTATAAACTAATGCACCCGTACTGCTGGCAATTTTATCAAGCGCTTTTAAATGACCAATAGCTAAATCTACAACGTGTATATAGTCGCGTACACCTGTGCCATCAACTGTGTCGTAGTCATCACCAAATACAGCGAGTTGCTTTAATTTACCTACCGCTACTTGTGCGATAAACGGTAAAAGGTTGTTTGGAATACCATTAGGATCTTCACCAATTAAGCCCGACTCATGTGCACCCACTGGGTTAAAGTAACGCAAAATAGCAAACGCAAAGCGCTCATCTGATTTGGCGATATCTTGTAGCATCATCTCAACCATCAGCTTAGATGTGCCGTACGGGTTAGTAGTACCGCCTACAGGAAAGTCTTCTTTAATTGGTAAGCTTGCAGGGTCGCCGTATACTGTGGCTGACGAGCTAAATACTAATTTAAATACACCAGCATCGCGCATTGCATCAACAAGCGTAAGCGTACCTTGTACATTGTTTTGATAGTACTCAATGGGCTTTGCTACCGACTCGCCTACTGATTTTAAGCCCGCAAAATGTATAACACTATCAACCGTGTGTTTTGCAAATACTGAATCTAAAAAGAATTTATCGAGAATATCGCCTTGGTAAAAAGTGGCCTCTTTGCCTGTAATATTCTTTACGCGCGCAAGTGATTCTTGTGATGAGTTACTTAAATTATCAATAACAACAACATCGTTACCTTGCTGTAAAAGTTCTAAAACAGTGTGCGAGCCAATATAGCCAGCGCCACCGGTTACTAAAATAGTCATGAAAGCTCCGTGGGTACCTTTTATCAATTGAGTTAATTTCACCATAAATAGAGGTGATTTACATGCTTTATCTGTAATTTCTATAGTTTAAATAACATCTTTTTTTAATAACGGTAAATTAATCACTTTTGATTACATTTCACTCAGTAGAAGTAACACTTTATACGTAAGATTAAGTTATAGTTAATAAACAAGTGCTAAAATGAGTCTAGTAATAGCTAATGCTAGGTTTACTCCAATCTACACTTTTGTGATTGGTCTACCTCTTTGGAGAAAGATATGAATTTAGTTAAAAAAATAGCAACAACAATGTGTATTGCATTACCTGCGCTTGCCCATGCTGGTGAGTCTGTTGTTAAATGGCATGACTTTAATGATTATCGTGATGTGCGAGCGTCAAACCAAACAAAGAGCTCATATCACAAAAGTGTGGCAGCAAGTTTCGAAAAGCATATGGCTAAACTAGCCGAGCAATTGCCAAAAGATTATAAATTAAACGTAGAGTTTACAGATTTAGATTTAGCAGGTGATGTGCGTTATGGCGGTATGGACGAAATTCGTGTAGTAAAACCAATTTACTTTCCACGCATTAAGTTAAATTATTCGTTAACCGATAACGACGGTACAGTGCTAAGTAAAGATACTGATGTGGAGCTTAAAGATATGGGCTTTATGGATAAAATTAAAATGGGCCGCGACGAATCATTTTATTACGAAAAACGCTTACTAACAGAGTGGTTTGGTGAACAAATATTACCAAGTTTAGATTAACTGAAAATAAAAATGCCGCTAAATAGCGGCATTTTTATTTTTAAGCTTTACTTAAAAGTAGCTAACAACGTGAGTATTTGTTGTAACTTAATAACGGTTGTTTTCAGTTTTTCTTCTTCAAAACCATCGTTAGATAAGCTTTCAACATCAGCAGCTACGTCGAGTACGTAAGGCTTAAAACGTTTAGCTTCAAAGCTAAAGCCTGAATCGGCAGTAAATAAGGCTTTAAACTTACCGTGACCTTGCTGTTGAAGCTCGTCGAGTTTTTTGTCAGCATCAAGTGCCTGACGGTAAACAATTTTTAAGTTGGCATTGAGTTGTTCAATAATAGAATCCATGGTTTTCCTAAAGCTTTGCACTGCATTGCCGACATAATACTTGGATTACATTTAAAAGTCAGGTTTGTTATATGAATATATCAGGCACAAGTTTACCCGCTGTTTCTGGCTCAGGCCAAGGCAGTGAGCTTTACAGCGCTGCTTTATCTAAAAAGCAGCAGTTAGCAGATGGCGCGGCGGCTCTTGCACTTATTGAAGGTGCTGCACAATCGTCAAGTGCGCAAACACCGGCTAAATCGGTAACAGCATCATTGGGTAACAACGTAAATATATACGTTTAAATGCTGTTTTAAATTAGCTTAAGATCGATAGGTGTTTTGCTTTTTTGACCACCGATTTCTCTTACTAATTTAGGCACTAAAAATCCAGGCAGAGCTTTTAATAGCTCTGCCATTATTTCAATTGCTTGCGCTTCATTAATATCAAAGTGGCTCGCCCCTTCAACTTTATCTAGCAAATACAAATAATACGGCAATACGTCTGCGTCAAATAACGCTTCGCTTAAATTTATTTGCGCATCGAGCGTATCGTTCACATCTTTTAAAATTACAGCTTGGTTTAGAAGCGTTACGTTTGCTTGTTTAAGCTTTTGCATGGCAGCTTTAAAATCAGCGTCTATTTCGTTGGCGTGGTTTATGTGATTAATAAAAATAATTTTTAATGGCGATTTTGCTAATCTCTCACATAACTCATCGGTAACTCGCGCCGGTATAACTACTGGCAGACGGCTATGAATTCGCATTCGTTTTATTTGTGGTAATTGCTCAAGCTCATCCAAAAACCAGCTTATTGCATCGTCTTTGGCCATCAGTGGATCGCCACCACTTAAAATCACTTCGTTTATATTGGTATCTGATTTTATATAGCTCAGTGTTTCTAGCAGACTTTTTTTATTGAGTTGGTTTTCTTGATACGGAAAATGCCTTCTAAAGCAATAACGACAATTTACAGCACAGCCGGTTTTAAACATCACTAAAACACGCGATTTGTACTTATGTAAAACGCCTGGTTGGTCGTTATCTTGCTCAAGTAGGGGATCCTTATTAAAACCCGATTTAGTCAAAAATTCTTGATGGCGTGGCATAACTTGTAGCAAAAGAGGATCGTTTGGATCGCCTTTGCGTATTTTTTTTATAAAAGGGATAGGCACGCGTACCGGAAATAAACTACGGGCTTTTAGGTCGTTTTCATGGACTTGGCTCGATAAACCGACCATTTCAAGCAAGGTTTTTGGGCAGGTAACTACATTTGCTAATTCTTTTTGCCAGTTTTTATGCAAATTTGCTTCATTTCTTTGTATCATTGGCATGTAGATTACTCGAAAAAATATAAATAGAGGAAACGATGGCGAATTATAGCACCAACGAGTTCAAGGGCGGCCTAAAAATTATGATGGACGGCGAGCCTTGCAGTATCTTAGAAAATGAAATGGTAAAACCTGGTAAAGGCCAGGCGTTTAACCGTGTTCGTATCCGTAAACTTATCTCTGGTAAGGTGCTTGAAAAAACCTTTAAATCGGGTGAATCAGTTGAAGGTGCTGATGTAATGGATACTGATTTAGCGTATCTATACACAGACGGCGAATTTTGGCATTTCATGAACAATGAAACATTTGAGCAAATTGCTGCTGACGAAAAAGCACTAGGCGATTCAGTAAAATGGTTAGTTGAAAATGATTTATGCACAATTACATTATGGAACGGCAGCCCTATTGCTGTTACACCACCTAACTTTGTTGAGCTTGAGATCACTGAAACAGATCCTGGCCTTAAAGGCGATACAGCGGGTACTGGTGGTAAACCAGCAACGCTTAGCACAGGCGCTGTGGTACGAGTTCCATTATTTGTACAAATTGGCGAAGTAATTAAAGTAGACACTCGTAACGGTGAATATGTAAGCCGTGTTAAGTAAGCTTTAACATTGTTTATAAAATCCCAGCTTACGCTGGGATTTTTTTTTGGAGAAAATATGTCAGCAGATCTTTGGGCCCCAAGCGCAAGCATTGAAACACTAAAACAACGCGCATCGATATTACGTAGCATCCGTGATTTTTTTTATGTACGTGATGTTTTAGAAGTAGAAACGCCAAGCTTAAGTGCTGCCAGTGTAACCGATGTGCACTTAGCTAGTTTTAATACCAAATTTGTAGGTCCAGGGCATGCTGGTGGGCTTCCTCTGTTTTTACAAACATCTCCAGAGTTTGCCATGAAACGCTTGTTAGCAGCAGGCTCAGGCGCTATTTTTCAGCTTTGTAAAGCATTTAGAAATGAAGAAGCGGGTAGCCATCATAATCCTGAATTTACTATGCTGGAATGGTATCGCCCAGGCTTTGATGAATTTACACTTATGGATGAAATGGATGAGTTAATGCAACTTGTTTTAGGTGTCGAGCCTGCAACTAGACTTACTTATCAGCAAGCGTTTGAACAAGCACTCGGCCTCGATCCTTTAACAGCAAGCATAGAGCAATTAAAGCAACTAGCGTGTAAGCAGGGGTTTGCTGATATAGCCCAAAATGAAACGCATAAAGATACCTTACTGCAATTATTATTTTGTATGAAAGTGGAGCCAACAATAGGACAAGAAAAACCGTGTTTTGTTTATCATTTTCCAGCTTCTCAAGCGGCACTTGCACAAATTTGTGAACATGATGCACGCGTAGCAGGGCGCTTTGAGCTTTATTACAAAAATATGGAATTGGCTAACGGCTTTAACGAACTCACAAATGCCAGTGAGCAAGCTAAACGTTTTAATGAAGATAACACATACCGCGCTAACAACGGTTTAAAGCAAGTACCAATGGATACACGTTTAATTAAAGCGCTAGAACATGGATTACCACAATGCGCAGGAGTTGCTCTGGGGATTGATAGGTTGGTAATGCTCGCAACAAATAAAGAAAAAATTAAAGACGTAATAGCGTTTGATGTTCAAAGAGCGTGATGCTTGGCTTGTAGGCGTAGGTGGAATATTTGTAGGTGCGAATTTATTTCGCGCTCGTGTAATTTAACTTTATAAAAAGCGAGGTATAAAACCTCACCTACAAATAAAAACACCGCGTTTAATTTAAACGCGGTGTTTTTATTTGCTTGCTGTAGCTTTCATTTGAAAGCCAACGGCTGTGCTTTACAGATTAAGTGTAAACGTAACACCTGCAACACGAGGCTCACCTAATTGTGTGTAGGTATGCGTTGCGTAACCATCTTGTGGATCGTTACCAAACTCAAAACCACGTGTAGGGACTGTCTCGTCAAACACGTTACGAGCCCACGCGCGAACTGCCCACATGTCTGCTTCGTAGCCAAAGCTTAAGTTAACTAAGTTGCTGCTTGGTGCCTGTGAGTTATGACTATCTGAGAAGTAGTAGTCGTCCTTACCTTCAACACCAATCATACCGTAAAGCTCACTTGTAAAGTTATAGCGAGCAGTAAACGCATACTGGTATTTAGGTGACTGTGCTTGCTCACGACCGTCTTGGTTTAAGCCAGACTGCGTTACAAAGTCATCTATTTCAGTGTTTAAGTAACCAGCACTACCCGTTAAAAATAGATTATCAGTTAGTTGGTAACTACCTTCAACTTCTAATCCGTAGTTGCTACCAGAACTTGCGTTATCAACATAACCGGTAAATTGCTGACCTTCTACTTGCCATGCTTTTAACTGAATATCGTCGCGGTGCATGTAAAATGCAGCTAAGCGAAGCGTAAATTTGTCATCAAGCGATGAGCCTTTAACACCAAATTCGCCACTCCATAAATATTCAGGGTCGAAACTGGTGTGTTGCTGGAAAAAATCAGCGCTTAGGTTTAAGCCTTCATCTTTGGCTTTAGCAAGCGCTTCTGAGTTAATACCGCCAGCTTTGTAGCCACGCGTAATGCTGGTGTAGATCATAGTGCGATCAATCACTTGATATTCAAGTGCTATTTTACCGCCAACCATTACGTCGTCGGTGTCTTGTATAAAGCCATTGCTATCGGTGTAGTCGCCTTGGTATTGCTCTACACGTAAACCTGTAATTAATGTTGTTTTAGGGCCAATTGGAGTCGCTACTTGACCATATACTGCAACGTTACTCGTTTCGTAAGTTGAAGAAAACGGGCTTGCTAACCATGTGTATTGGCGCTCTAAATCAACGTCACGGTTTTGGTAATAAATACCCGCAACCCAGTTACCCGTTTTAGAATTAAACTGTAAATCTACAGACTGATCGTCGCGATCGCGGCTGTATAAATCAGTTGAGCTGTATCCATCTGGATGTAAGCCAGCAGCACATAACTTTGGCTCACTTGTATCGTTACATACCCAGTCTTCGTCAAAGCTGTAAAGTAATTCGGTATCAATAGCCGACAGGTTTAGATTTACATCAAAAGCGTCAAAACCCGTGTAAGTATTCTTGACACCTATAGCGTAGCTTTCTTGATTATCTTGGCCTGGTTCATCGGCAACACTATTGCGGCTGTTATCAAGCGTAAACGCATCGTAACCATTGTTTATGTCAATATAGTGAAGGTTTAATTCAGTATTTAAATGCTTTGTAAGCTGACTGTTTATTTTAAAGCGGGCTACTTGTTCGTCTTGATTTTGTGTTTCGTCATTTAAGTACAAGTTATCTACGTAACCGTCTGACTTTCTGCGAAAGTAGCTAACGCGTGCGCTAGTGTCATCTGTTAAGCCTGTGCTTGCTGCAATGCCTGCTTCGCGGGTGTTGTATGTGCCAGCACCTACTTGTAATTTTAAACTTGGATCGCTCGTGGCTTTAGCTGAACCCATTTGGATCATACCGGCCATACCGTCTGCGCCAAAGCGTGTACCTTGTGGACCACGGTAAATTTCTACTTGGTCTATATCAAATAATAATGAGCTGCCACCAAGGCCAGAATAGTTAATACCATCAATTACTAAGCCTACAGATGGATTAATAGGATCTACAAATTGTGAACGAAGTCCCACGCCACGAATTTGAATATAACGACCGCGCGACGCACCAGATGCAAAATTTACATTGGCGGTACTGCCTAACATTTCGTCTAAGTAACTTGCACCACGTTGATTAATTTCATCTTCGCTGAATAAGCTCGCACTCGCGCTTAAAGTTTGAATGCTTTCGCGCTGAAAATCGCCGGTTACAACAATTCTTTCTAGGTCGCTATCATCAGCGTTAGCTGCAATTGGTGCACCAAGCAGCGGTAAAAGTGCGGCAGTAATTAAAGACAAACGTAAGTTCATTGGGTTACTTAACTCCATTTTAGGGACTCGTATGGTAGCAATTATTTAAACACATGTGCTATAAACGCGGCAATTATACGTTAAATAATCAGGATTACTAATATGACCTTTAAAGTTGACTTCAAAGTACGTGATTACGAATGTGACTTACAAGGTATCGTAAATAACAGTGTTTATTTTAATTATTTAGAGCATGCTCGCCATGAATTTTTGTACGCACACGGTATTGATTTTGCTCAATTAGCGAAAGATAAAATTAACCTAGTCGTGATGCGCAGCGAAATGGACTATAAACATTCACTATTACCAGGTGATGAATTTTATGTGGCTGTGGAGCCGCAGCGTATTAGTCGTTTAAAATTTGCGTTTAAGCAAACGGTTATACGTAAAAGCGATGAAAAAGTAATGCTCAATGCACTGGTTATAGGAACGTCTGTTAATGAAAAAGGTAGACCGTTTTTACCTGAGCAAATAGATAACGTATTTAAAACTACAACTTAGTACTTAATCGCATAAATTTTGAACTATCATAGAACAAAAATTTACATTTAAAACATGCATTTTTAACGGATAAAGGGCATAAATATTGTTACAATTACATTAATTAGACAATTAGTTAGTAGTAGCATGAAATTAGCAGCAATACCGATGCTTATAGTCGGTTTATGTGTTGGTTGCGCATCAACAGGGACGGTTACCAGTGAGCAGCTTAAATACACCCAATGGCAATTATCACGTGTTGATGGTTTAGCAATTCCACCTTCGTTTAATGCATCAATGAGCTTTATTGAAGCACTGCAAGTAAACGGTTTTGCTGGCTGTAACAAATTTTTTGGTGAAGGCTCGCTTGAAGAAAGTAACCTTACCGTAAGTAAATTAGGAATGACGCGCAAGTCGTGCGGCGAAGACCTTGATGAGTTTGAGCAGCAGTTATTACAAGCCTTAAAGCAAGGTGCAGAGCTTAAAATGCAAGACCAGCAATTAGTCATGCAAGGCGAGCAAACATTTGTGTTTATCCCTAAATAATTTTAAGTTTTTGAAAAACAGCCCCTTGCGGGCAGTTTTTAACTGACGTACACTCAGCGCAGATTTGATGGATAACACCTTCAAATTAACGAACAGAATTTATATATCAATACTTGTCGGAGTGCCAAAGCTAAGTAATTAGTTTTTGGCTGAGATCGCGAAAGCGGGATCCGTGAACCTGATCAGGTTAATACCTGCGTAGGGAACAAGCTGCCTAAAATGGGACGCTTGTGCGTCTTTTTTTATGCGCACAATAAAGTGATTTTTTTTATTTTAGGCTGCAAAGTAGCATGTACGCTACTTTACGATCTTTCTCTATTCCTCGGAATATCTGACAAGACAACCCTTAAGCAATGAGGCAAGTCATGTCAAATACTACAAATAAAGCGTCACGCCGAGAAACTCGTGCTGCCGCGTCTGAATATATTTATAACTTAACGGGTCAACCGTTTCCAAATTCTCATAAAGTATACGTTGAAGGCACTCAACCTGGCGTGCGCGTTGGTATGCGTGAAATTACGTTAAGTGATACGTTTATTGGCGGCACAGATGAAAACCCTGTTTATGAGTCAAACGATCCGCTACGTGTTTACGATACGTCGGGCCCGTATACCGATCCTAATTTTGAACTAGACGTACGCAAAGGCTTACCAAAATTTCGTGAACAATGGATTGAAAGCCGTGGCGACACCGAGGTTTTAGAATCAGTGACGTCGCAATTTTCGCAGCAACGTATGGCGGATGAAGGGCTGGATCATATTCGCTTTGATCACCTTCCAAAAATTCGCCGTGGTAAAACAGGCAAAAACGTAACGCAAATGCACTACGCACGCCAAGGGATTATTACTCCTGAAATGGAATACGTAGCCGTTCGCGAAAATATGGGACGTGCAGAAATTCGTAAAGAATTATTAGCAGCGCAGCATAAAGGCGAGTCGTTTGGCGCGAGTATTCCTGAATTTATTACCCCAGAATTTGTACGCGATGAAATAGCCCGTGGTCGCGCTATTTTACCAAATAATATAAACCATCCAGAAACAGAACCTATGATTGTAGGCCGTAACTTTTTAGTAAAAGTTAATGCCAATATTGGTAATTCATCGGTTAGCTCATCTATTGAAGAAGAAGTAGAAAAAATGGTGTGGTCTACCCGCTGGGGCGCAGACACCGTGATGGACTTATCAACGGGACGTTACATTCACGAAACGCGTGAATGGGTTGTACGTAACTCGCCTGTACCTATTGGCACAGTACCGATTTATCAAGCACTTGAAAAAGTAAATGGTGTGGCTGAGGATTTAACGTGGGAAATTTTCCGCGATACGCTTATAGAGCAAGCCGAGCAGGGCGTTGATTACTTTACTATTCACGCCGGTGTATTACTTCGTTATGTACCAATGACGGCTAAACGTGTAACCGGTATTGTGTCGCGCGGTGGCTCAATTATGGCTAAATGGTGTTTAGCGCATCACAAAGAGAACTTTTTATACACACACTTTGAAGACATTTGTGAAATTTTAAAACAATACGATGTGTGTTTTTCATTAGGTGATGGCCTTCGTCCAGGTTCGATTGCTGATGCTAACGATGAAGCGCAGTTTAGTGAGCTACGCACATTAGGAGAACTGACTAAAATTGCGTGGAAGCACGATGTACAGGTATTTATTGAAGGCCCTGGTCATGTACCAATGCACATGATTAAAGCCAATATGGATGAGCAATTAAAGCATTGCGACGAAGCGCCATTTTATACATTAGGCCCGTTAACCACCGATATTGCACCAGGATACGACCATATTACCTCGGGTATTGGGGCGGCTCAAATAGCATGGTACGGCTGTGCAATGCTGTGTTATGTAACACCTAAAGAGCATTTAGGTCTGCCAAATAAAGAAGATGTTAAAGAAGGATTAATTACCTACAAAATTGCAGCGCATGCCGCTGATTTAGCAAAAGGGCACCCAGGCGCGCAAGAGCGCGATAACGCCTTATCAAAAGCACGCTTTGAGTTTAGATGGCATGACCAATTTAATATTGGTTTAGACCCTGACCGTGCTCGTGAATATCACGATGAAACCTTGCCGCAAGAATCAGGCAAAGTAGCTCACTTTTGCTCTATGTGTGGTCCTAAATTTTGCTCTATGAAAATTAGCCAAGAAGTACGCGATTACGCTAAAGGTTTAGAAACACGCGGTATTGATCCAAATGATGCTGGCGAGGCTATTGAAATCAAAATGGTTGATGTAGAAGCCGAAATGAAAGCTAAATCAGCTGAGTTTAAGCAAACAGGCTCAGAGATTTACCACAAAGCGGTATAGCTAAAAGTTAGATGCAGACGTAGGTGAGGTTTTATACCTCGCTTCTTTAAAAGTTGAAGAAGTGCGAGTGAATTCGCACCTACTAATAACTGCTTTGGAGGTTTTATGTTTTATAACATTGCTGTGGTGGGTTTTGGTTTAGCAGGGCGCTTAGCTGCCCTTGAGCTAAGTAAGTTGCATCATGTAACGGTGTTTGAAGCTGACGATGAGCAAACCCCAAATAGCGCCGGTAAAGTGGCTGCAGCAATGCTTGCGCCCTTGGCTGAGTCGGTATTGTGCGAGGCTGATTTAGCTTTAATGGGTCTTGATTCAATGAAGCGCTGGCCGGGTATTATTGCTGAACTTGAAAGTGACGTTTTTTTTCAGCAGCAAGGCACTTTGGTCATTGCGCACCAACAGGACAAAGGCGATTTACAAAGCTTTGCACAGCGTATAAAACCGCTAGCTGATCATACTGCCGAGCATATAAATGCTCAGCAAATTACAATGCTTGAACCTGAACTTGCAGCAGGGCGCTTTAATCAAGGTTTATTTTTACCCTGCGAGGGGCAAATAGATAACCAAGCATTTTATAAAGCCAGCTTTGCACAGCTCAACAAACGCAAAGTAAAGTTTGTATTTAATCAGCGCGTAACCATTAGCGACAACAAAATAAATAATCGACCATTCGATTACATTATTGATTGCCGTGGGCTTGGTGCTAAAAATACTCAAGTTGATAAACCGCTTAGAGGTGTGCGCGGCGAAGTAGCAAGGTTATACGCACCAGAGGTAAGTTTAACGCGGCCCGTGCGTTTAATGCACCCGCGTTATCCAATTTATATAGCGCCTAAACCTAACAGTGAATATGTAATTGGTGCGACTGAAATAGAGTCACAAGACAGCGGCGCGGCAACAGTGCGCTCAACTCTTGAGTTACTTTCAGCGGCTTATACCGTACACAGCGGGTTTGCCGAAGCACGACTACTTAGTATTCAAACTGGATTACGCCCCGCATTTAGCGATAACCGCCCAGAAGTATCACAAGTTGGTAATGTAATTAGTATTAACGGTTTGTATCGACATGGTTATATGTTGGCGCCGGCATTAGTGGCGCAAGCAGTTTCACGAATAGAGTGAGAAAAAATGAACATTACAATTAATGGCGAGCTACTTAATGTTAATAGCAAAGCACTCGTTGAGGTACTTCAAAGTTTTGGTGCAGTCGCGCCTTTTGCTGTGGCTGTTAATGGCGAATTTATTCCACAAAGTCGGCACAGTAACTATGTACTTAATGAAGGCGACAGTGTTGAGTTGCTGTCACCCATTCAAGGCGGATAAAGCTCATGCAAACTAAAGACTGTTTAACTATTTATGGAGAGCAAATAAAGAGTCGTTTATTAATAGGCTCTGCGCTTTATCCGTCGCCCGACATTATGACCCAATCAATAGTTGCCTCTGGCGCTGAAATTGTAACCGTGTCGCTTAGGCGCCAACAAAGTGCAGCAGCCGGTGATGACTTTTGGCAGTTAATAAAAAATACAGGCTTAAAAATACTCCCTAATACCGCAGGGTGTCACAGTGTTAAAGAAGCGATAACGCTTGCAAAAATGTGCCGAGAAGTATTTGCCACCGACTGGATAAAGCTAGAGCTGATTGGCGATGATTACAATTTACAGCCGGATCCTTTTGCGCTACTTGAAGCGACAAAAATATTGATTAAGGATGGCTTTAAGGTACTGCCTTATTGCACCGATGACTTAGTACTTTGCCAGCGTTTAAATGAGCTAGGGTGTGAGGTTCTTATGCCGTGGGGAGCACCAATAGGTACAGGCAAAGGCTTGTTAAATAGCTATAATTTAAAAACTATTCGAGAGCGCTTACCCGATACCACATTAATAGTAGATGCAGGTTTAGGTTTGCCATCGCATGCCTGCCAAGCACTCGAAATGGGGTATGATGCGGTATTATTAAATTCAGCCATTGCAGGGGCGGGTTGCCCAATTACTATGAGCCGCGCATTTAAAGCTTCAGTAGAAGCAGGGCGCTTTGCATACAAAGCAAAAGCGATGCCGGAAAAAGACGTTGCAGCTCCATCAACCCCAACAATGGGTATGCCATTTTGGCATCAGCAGTGAAGGAAAGAATATGAATAACGTAGTATGGACAATTGCCGGATCTGATTCGGGCGGCGGTGCCGGTATTCAAGCTGATATAAAAGCAATGCAAAGTTTTGGTGTACATGGCTGCACGGCAATTACGGCGCTTACTGCACAAAATAGTTTAGGTGTAGAGGCTATTAATGCAGTGTCTACCGATATTATTGAATCGCAGTTACTTGCACTTGAAAAAGACATGAAAGCCAAAGTGATAAAAATTGGCATGTTAGCCAATGTGCAGCAAATTCAGTTGATCAGCGAACATATAAGTCACTATAAAGCTAAGTGGTCTGTGCCTCCCGTTATTGTATATGACCCTGTCGCTATTGCCTCAAGCGGTGACTTACTAACAGAAGAAGACACGGTAAGCGCAATAAAAGAATGTTTACTGCCGCTGGTGGATGTAATAACCCCAAACACCCACGAAACACAGTTATTAACCGGTGTGTATTTAATTGGTCCAGCTGCAATAAAAGAAGCGGCTAATAAGCTATTAAGTTGGGGCGCTAAAGCCGTTGTTATTAAAGGCGGACATTGGGATTACCCAAGTGGCTACTGCATTGATTATTGTATTGATAGTAATACGCAAAGTGGTGAAGAATATTGGTTAGGCAATCAAAAAATACAAACACCGCATAACCACGGCACCGGGTGTAGCATGGCTTCGGTAATTGCTGCGTGTTTAGCTAAAGACTACCCATTAAAAGATGCCTTTATTTTAGCTAAGGCATATATAAACCAAGGGCTAAAACAGTCTGTTCGATACGGCGAGGGGATTGGACCGGTTGCTCATACATCGTTCCCCACTAATTTAGCTGACTACCCACAAGTAATTGAGCCCGGTAGCTGGCTGGGCGATGAACTAGATTTTGATGTGCCGCTTGATTTTAATATGGCTGCTGATTTTGCACCTTGTGAAAGTAAATCGCTGGGCTTATATGCGGTTGTTGATAGCACCGATTGGTTAGAAAAATGCTTACAACAAGGCATTAAAACAGCGCAGTTACGCGTTAAAAATAAAACGCAAGACGAGCTTGATGCGCTCATTAAGCAAGCTGTTGAGCTGGGCAAGCAATACAACGCACAGGTATTTATAAACGATTACTGGCAGCTAGCTATTAAACATGGTGCGTATGGTGTGCATTTAGGGCAAGAGGATTTAGAGATTGCTAATTTAGCGGCAATTAAAGACGCAGGGTTAAGGCTTGGGCTTTCTACTCATGGTTTTTATGAAATGCTACGTGCGCATAATTATCGCCCTAGTTATATGGCATTTGGTGCTATTTACCCAACCACCACTAAAGACATGACAGGCCAAATACAGGGTCTTGAAAAGCTTATTAAATTTGTACCGCTTATGCAAAGCTATCCAACAGTGGCAATAGGCGGTGTTGATTTAAGCCGTGCTGGGCAGGTAGCGAAAACTGGCGTGGGTAGTGTTGCCGTAGTGCGTGCGATTACCGAGGCTGATAATTACATAGAGGCTATAAGCGCTCTGCAAGTGGCCATAAGCAGTGCTGATTAATATTAACAAGGCTAATACTAACAAGGTCAGTAAAAGTGAATGAGCTAAGCGAAAAAGAAACCCTGCGTTACAGCCGCCATTTATTGCTTGAAGAAGTTGGGCTTGAAGGGCAGTTAGCGCTTAAATCCTCAACGGTTGCAGTAGTGGGGGCTGGTGGTTTAGGTAGCCCAGCACTTTTATATTTAGCCGCTGCGGGTATTGGAACGCTTATTTTAATTGACGATGATGAGGTTGAGCTTTCAAACTTACAGCGCCAAGTGCTTTATAAAATAAACCACTTAGGGCAAAGCAAGGTCGCCGCCGCCGGTAAAGTATTGGCGAGTCTTAATAATCAAATAGACATAGTAACGCATTGCCAAAAGTTAGATGAGAGTAACGTAGCTAACTTGCTAAAAAATGCTGACATTGTGCTTGATTGCTCTGATAACTTTAGTACTCGCTATAGTGTTAATCGTTATTGTATTGCTTATAAAACACCGTTAATTTCGGGTGCTGCATTGGCAACTAAAGGGCAGTTAATGGGCTTTGATTTTAGGCAAAGTGATAGCCCGTGTTATGGCTGTGTTTTTCCACAAAGCGAAGCTACACCAGTTATAAATTGCAGTAACGCAGGAGTAATTAGCCCGCTACTTGGTGTAATAGGCTCTATGCAGGCGCAACTTACGCTTAACTTATTATTAGGTCATTTAAGTGGCAGTGTATTTATAACGTTTGATGCGCTCACTTTAAAGCAACAGCACTTTAAAGTGATTAAAGATTTAGAGTGTAAAGAGTGTGGTAAATAGGTTTGAAAGGAGCCTGTTCCTATTATTACATGTGGCGTTAAAGAATTAAAAGCTGCGCTTTTCGCGTGAGCAAGCTTCACGCCTACAATACATCAAACTTCTGCACCAAGCTTGTTGACGGGCGTGACGAGCAAAACTCGTAATTTCTATGCTTTGGTGTCTTCTCATTTACTCCTCTTTTACTTCTCTTTGTGCAATAAGATTTTAAGTGATTTATTCACAAAGAGGTTGAGAGGGCGCTTCGCTTTAGAGAAGTAAAAATAAATAATTACTATGTTTTATGTCTTCTCATTTATTCCTCTTTTGCTTCTCTTTGTGCAATAAGATTTTAAGTAATTTATTCACAAAGAGGTTAAGAGGGCACTGCGCTTTAGAGAAGCCAATTAATGATTATCAGTTATAAATATTAAAAGCGGCGCTTTTCGCGTGAGCAGGCTTTACGGCTACAAAAATAAAAAACCGCATTTAAATAAATGCGGTTTTTTTATTTCTAATTAACGATTTATTTTAGTCGTTAATTTTTGCAAACGCAGTACCTAAGCGAGTAACCACTTCTGGTAGTTGATCTTCCAGTATTTCAGCTTTATCAGCACCCCATGCAAGTACCACAGTAGAGCCTAATTTAAAGCGACCCATCTCTTCACCCTTTTTAAGCGTGATAGCGTTATCGCCAGTGGTTGGGTATTTCCAACTAAATACATCGCTACCTGCTGGTGGCGTTACAGTACCTGCCCAAATAGTTTCTATGCTGGCTACAATTGTTGCACCAACAAGTACCATAGCAAGCGGACCAATCTCAGTTTCAAAAATTGCTACCACACGTTCGTTACGTGCAAACAAGTTAGGCACGTTTTGCGCTGTAAGTGGGTTTACTGAAAATAAATCACCTGGCACATAAATCATTTTGCTTAGTGTGCCATCAACTGGCATATGAATACGGTGGTAATCTTTAGGTGCTAAATAAATCGTGGCAAACTTACCGCCTAAAAATGGTGTTGTATCATCTTGTGAGCCGCCTAGTAGCGCTTGTAAGCTGTAATCGTGGCCTTTAGCTTGTATTAGCTGTCCGTCAACAATATCGCCTAGCTGGCTGATTGCGCCATCCACTGGATGAATGATGATATTGCTACCATCTACCATTGGGCGCATGCCGTCTTTTAAAGGGCGAGTAAAAAATTCATTAAAGCTTTTATAATGAGCCGGATCTGGGTATTGGGCTTCGCTCATATCTACTTTATATTGTTTAATAAATAGTTTAATTAAAGTCGTTGTTAAAGCACCCGCTTTTGCAGCAGCTAATTTTCCGACTACGCGTGAAATAAAATGTTTTGGCATTGCGTACTGCATTGCGATTTTAAATTTGTCTAAACTCACAGTATTTTTCCTAAATTATACGCGAGGCGCACGGGCGCCTGCACGGCCATCGGCCATTGTTTCTAAAATTCGGTGGTAGCTGTCAAAGCGCAATTGAGAAATTCTTCCATCGGCTACTGCTTCTTTAACGATGCAACCCGGGTCGTTTAAATGTTTACAGTCTCTAAAGCGGCATCCGCCTATAAATTCTCTAAATTCTTTAAAACACCACGTTACACGCTCAACATCTAAATGCCATAAACCAAACTCACGAATACCTGGCGAGTCGATTAGGTTACCGCCACTTGGTAAATGGTGAAGGCGTGAAACAGTTGTTGTGTGCTGGCCTAAGCCGCTGTTTTCAGATACTTCTTTAGTTAATATTTCAGCGTTAGGCAATACAGTATTAACGAGGGTTGATTTCCCCACACCACTTTGGCCAACAAAAATATTATTTTTATCAACAAGTACTTCTTTTAATTTATCAATACCATCGCCTGATATATTACTAACAAGGAGTACTTGGTAATCAAGTTTACGATAGATATCGAGAACTTTTTGTATTTCGTTAAGGCCTGCTTCGTCAATTAAATCGGTTTTATTGAGCACTAAAATTGGCTCAATGCCCATATCTTCACAGGCTATTAAATAACGGTCGATAATACTGGGTGTAAACTCGGGTAATACAGCCGATACCATGAGTATTTGGTCAATGTTGGCTGCAATAACTTTAACACCGTCGTAAAAGTCAGGGCGGGTAAGTTGCGAGCGACGCTCTTGCGTGGCTTCAATTACACCGGCTAAATCACCCTCACTTACTTTGGCACGGCGAAATAATACTTCATCACCACATACTAAATTAGACACAGTACGGCGTATATTACAGCGAAGTACATCGCCATTTTCAGTTTCGACATCGGCGTGTTGGCCAAAACGACTGATCACAATTGCGCTCTCGACCTGACCTAAGTTATCGGTTTGCCATTCTTGCGCCCCTTTTTTAGCCGGTCTTGAGTCTGCGCTATTAATGCGCTTTTGGTGATTGGCCTTGATCTGACGCGATTGGCCTTTACTTAATTTTTTTTGTTTTGCCACTGGAGGCCTATAACCTTAGTTAAATGTCGCTTTTCCTAAAAAAAGCTTTAGCTCGACGGTTGATGCTAATATGATATATCGAAATGCGTTGGATCTAAAGGAAAGCACCGCTTAGGTAATTATGACTATTAATAAATCAAATTTAATTTGGCTCGATCTTGAAATGACAGGGCTCGAACCAGAGACCGATAAAATACTCGAAATTGCGACGGTTGTCACTGACGCAGACCTGAATATATTAGCCGAAGGGCCAACTATAGCTATTCATCAAAGTGATGAATTACTAAATGGCATGGACGAGTGGTGTACTACTCAACATGGTAAGTCGGGTTTAACAGCGCGCTGCAAAGCAAGTACCTTTGATGAAGCCTATGCTGTGGAGCAAACTTTAGCGTTTTTAAAGCAGTGGGTACCAGCAGGCACTTCGCCAATGTGTGGTAATTCAATTGGTCAAGACCGCCGCTTTATGAATAAATATATGCGCGAACTTGAAGATTTTTTCCATTACCGAAATCTCGACGTAAGTACTATTAAAGAATTAGCACGTCGCTGGAAACCAGAAGTACTTGCAAAAGTGAACAAAAAAGGCTCACACCTTGCTTTGGATGACATTAAAGATTCGATTATGGAATTAAAAGTCTATAGAGAAAATTTCTTTAATTTGTAAAAAACACTTGCAAACAGACTGTATTATTGTAGAATCCTGCCCCGCTCAAGACGATAACCCACGCGGGGTTAGTGTGTTTGAGTGATTGAATTACCATCAATAAATGCGGTACTAGCTCAGTTGCTAGAATGTTGAACGCGACCAGTCGCGCTTAAGCGTAAAATAACTGAAGAAATAAAAAATGCGGTACTAGCTCAGTTGCTAGAATGTTGAACGCGACCCGTCGCGCACCAACGTAAAATAACTGAAGAAATAAAAAATGCGGTACTAGCTCAGTTGGTAGAGCGCGACCTTGCCAAGGTCGAGGTCACGAGTTCGAGCCTCGTGTACCGCTCCAATTTCTAACCAAAAGAAATTGTAGTGTTGAATGAAAATATAATGCGGTACTAGCTCAGTTGGTAGAGCGCGACCTTGCCAAGGTCGAGGTCACGAGTTCGAGCCTCGTGTACCGCTCCAATCTTTTTATATCCTTTCAAAATTTTCTATATTAAAAATCATAAATAAAATTATAATTTAAAATCTCTCTTATCTACTTTATTCTATGTGCAATATTCAGCATTGAAGCCTTGGTTGTTAGAAGCTATCGCTTCGCGCGAGCTCAGCGCCACAAGAAAGGTGTCGTACTTTGAAGTTATGAGGTATGAGTGAGGTACAGAAGAGCTAATACTTTGAAACCTGAAGCTTTTGTTAAAATAGCTCCCCCTGAATAGTTGCTATAACTCGTCTAGAGCCACCAGAATCACGATGTTCACCTAAATAAATGCCTTGCCATGTACCTAACGCTAAATAACCATTTGAAATAGGAATACTTAGCTCGCAGCCTAACGTACTGGTTTTTATGTGTGCAGGCATGTCGTCGTCACCTTCATAATCATGGCGATAATAAGGTTGACGCTCAGGGACGAATTTATTGAAATGGCTTTCCATGTCCATACGAACAGTGGGATCTGCATTTTCGTTTATTGTAAGGCTCGCTGAGGTATGCTGAATAAATAAATGTAACAAGCCTATTTTGTAACTCGCCAGTTCAGGAAGTTGAGATAATATTTCGTCATCAATTATATGAAAACCTCGCTGGCGAGGTTTTAATGTAATTTGCTTTTGCTGCCAACTCATAGTTTATCGAAGCTAACTTCAATGTTTGCATTACCAGCATCACAGCTAAATGGCATGATGATTTTTTTACCTTGGCTTTTATGAGTAATTGTATGACCTTTACCCGATACCACAATAGGCGTTGCCATATCAAAGTCGAAACCTTTCTCGCCAAGTAAATTTTTAGCACCACCAGTTACCATGTTGGTTATTTCGCCAACCATATCGGTAACTTCTTCATCTATGGTATCAGGGCGTTCGCCAAGCATACGCTCCATGATGGTTAATGCTAAACCTTCATCAAATGTAATTGAAAATGATCCACGCGTTTGCGGGCCAACCATACCAATCAAACCTGATACATCACCACAGGCTATCTCATCAGTTTTAATGCGAGGTTTACCCGGCTTCAATTGAGTTTGAGCCATAGTGCTTAAAACATTAATTAAAGAAGATAAAAAAGGATTGATGAATTCTACATTCATAGTGGCTACTCTTAAATTTGTTCTGTGAAATGACTATATAGTTTGAGTATAGTCACTAAGGATAACTTTGAAGGATTATGATGCTCTACAAGATTCACATTTACCATGTGCTTCTATTGTTTGCCCTGATACGACAAAGCCACCTTCGGCAGCTAGATTATTAAGCTCATGCGAAATTACACTCGAGTGTAATTCTTTAACAAAGCCACATGTATCGCAAATTAATAATTGTACCGGGTGAATATGATCAAAATGATGGCACAGCATAAATGCATTTGTGCTTTCAATTTTATGAATAAAACCTAGTTCAGCTAAAAAGTCTAATGCACGATAAATAGTTGCAGGTTTAGCACCTGTTTCAGTTACTTTTAATTGCTCAAGCAAATCGTATGCACCAACACCACCTTGTGCACTGGCTAATAGACGAAATACTTTCTCGCGGATAGGCGTAAAACGCGCACCACGGTTGTCACAAACTTGTTTTGCTTTACTTACGAGTGATTCTATATTCATCATTACTCTTATCCTTATGCTACCGTGATATACTAACATACTGTGTTGTAGTTGCAGCGTTTTTATTAAGCGCTTTTTACCTAGGAAACCCAGTAATGCACGAACTATTGGCTATATTTATTTTCTTTTTTGCGGTTATTGACCCCATTGGCACTGTACCTGTATTTATTGCAGTCACACGTGGTGATGATGAGAAGTTTAAACGTAAAGTTATATTTAAAGCGGTAGGCGTATCTGCATTGGTGCTTTTATTTTTTGTACTCGCAGGTGAGCAATTACTTAACGCAATTGAAATTCCACTTTCGGCTTTTCAAATAGCCGGCGGTATCATATTACTTATTTTTGCACTTTCAATGATATTTGGTGAAAGTAAACCAGAAGCCGAAATTAAAAGTGTACGCGACAGCACTGAAACCGCTATTTTTCCGCTTGCGATTCCGTCTATCGCGAGCCCTGGCGCTATGTTAGGCGCCGTATTAATGACTCGTAATGAAGAGTATACCTGGGTTGAGCAGTTACTAACGTCTTCAATGATGCTTGCTGTATTAGCAGTTGTACTGGTTTTGTTACTACTTGCAACGCATGTACATAAATTAATTGGTGACAGTGGCGCAAGTATAATAAGTAGAATTATGGGGCTTATTTTAAGCTCGGTTGCCGTTACTAATATTTTAAATGGCATAGCCCATTATTTTGGCTTGCAGGTGTTCTCTTAACATTGATGCCTGCCAGGCTTTTGTGTAAAATGCAGCGCCTTTTAAGCTGTGCTTAATAACTTTAATACCCTGAGGTTTGCTTTGAATAAATGTACTTTGGATAGACGCTTTTCTGTGGCACCAATGCTTGATTGGACTGATAGGGCTTGATTTAAAGTGTTACAAGGGTGTGAGGGTGACTATTGGGTGCTCCTTGCATTTGTAGGGGGACAGTTTATATAACTTCTTAGCTTGGTTTTAAGTGAAAGTTAAGCTGGTATATGTTACTTTAATACTAATAATTTTTGGACGTAGGCATCTATGCCGTGAATAAGATCTGTGATTATACGGCTCAATCAGGGAGCGGTGATTATAAGGTTATGCAGCTAATCTTTGAAAACGAGTGTTTAAAGCAACAGGTTGCAGAACTAAAAAGCGAGCTGTCGAGTATATCTGATAAAACCAATAGTCAAAGCGAAAGCATTAGTGCTATCCAAGCTAAAATTAATGAAATTAAAGAAAACTATTCGACAAATTTAGCTCAGCACACAGAGCAAGTTACTCAGCAGGTAGAACACCAAAAGGAGCTTTTTAGTGCTGCTGTCGGTATGTATGAGAATTGGAGTATAGGTATAAGTTTATTTTTAGCGATGGGCGGTTTAGCAACGTTGTTTTTTATTAAACAGTATAAAACAAGGGAAGTTGAAGAAGTTGTTGATAGTGCTGTTGCAAAGTTAAACACTAAAGTTGAAGATGAAAGTCTATTGATAAGTGCAGTTGTAAATGCTTTTGATAATGACCAAGTGAAACTTAAAATTGATACCATAAGATCAGAAATGTTTGATAGACAAGAAGCGATATTACGTACTATGCTAGAAGACAGGATAGGTAGTGAAGAATCGGAAAGCTTCAGAGATACTTTTCGCTCAGACAGTACTACAAGGGAGGAGTAATTATGATTAATATGCAACAAATTCAAAATATCAGCAATGCTTACGACCTGCTAAAGCTGGCTTATAATACTAATGATTTAACCCAAATTGAACTACCTATCGACGTTGATCAAGTTATGCGCCGTATTAAAGGTTTGAGTTTTTCAAATGAACTATCATTTGAGGATTGGGACAAATCAGGTTATATAAAAGTAAATAGAGATAACAATAAAGAGTTTCAATCAGTTCATTTATGGGTAAACCCATCGGAAGTAAGTCAGCGTCAGCGCTTTACCAAAGCCCACGAGCTAGGCCATTTAGTGCATGACATTGCACCTAAAATAGATAACGCTAGTGAAGGGGAAGAGTTTATTGATAAACTTAATAGAGATGGCACTACAAGCTTTATAGAGCGAAGAGCTAATAAGTTCGCTGCTCAGTTATTGATGCCACTAGACCTGGTTAAAGCTGAGGTTAATAAGTTAGTTGCTCAAGTAAAAGATGAGGGTAGAACTGCTACTGTTGAGGAAGCTATTAGTAAGCTTTCAGCAATATTTAATGTATCTACCCAGTCAATGGGGTACAGGCTTAAAGATTTAGGCTACACCAAGTAATGAATGTATTTATATTAACCCGCTTTTAGCGGGTTTTTTTATGCCTGTTAATCTGCACACTCAACCTACTTATTTTACTGCAGTATAGTATTGCCTGTATAAATACACAGCTTGTTAAAGCCTGAACGAAAACTTAACCTGTTTACTAAATATAATTAAAAGGAATTATTGTGGATTACACATATTTTCAAAATGAAAAAGGCAACTTTACTGCTAAAAAATTACCTACTGCAAAAGGTAAGTTCATCAGCATTAAAGACGAAAGCGATCAAGCAGACTTTCAAGATGAAATAAAAGAGCATAAGCCAAGAACAATTGAAGAATTCATTACCGGTTATGGTTATTACTATGATGACTCAACGCTATACGATGTTGACTTAGAAACATTTGAAGAAGTAATACAGAAAAACAAAGGTAACTGGCTAGGAGATAAAAAGTGGTTAAGCACTTACTGGGCAGAATTGCTAGATTACGTAATTGATCTAGAAGATGGAGGAGTGACCTTTAAAAATGATTGGAATTTAGTAAGCGATATAGATGCAGAAGAGCTTATTAGCACCGGTTTATTTCAATCTAATAAAAGCTTTACTGCCGCACAGTGGAAAGTAATGCTAAAGAAAAACAAAGTAAATGCGCTTAGGCAGCTTGCCGAAGAGCTAGAGATTAATGCAGACCAAAAAAAAGAGCCACTAGTAAACGAGTTAACCAAGGTAGCACTTAAGCAGCCGGAAAAAATCAACACAGAAATAGTGCATTTACAAGTTTCAATTAAGCCAATGGCAGAGCTAAAAGAATCTCTTAAATGGGCTGTAGATACTTACATTAATGACATTCAGCAAGCACTTAAATCGTTTGACTACCCTAAAATGTATATCAAAGCAGTGTGGGAACATATAAACCCTTACAACAACAAAACACATTTAGGAAAACAGGTATCACAAGAAATAAAAAACATTGAAAACAGCAACAGCTTGGGTGCGCCAATAAACAACCAAGAATCATGGATTGATGCCAAAACAAAGCACACACTAAAGCCAGCAATAAAAATTGCTTTTGAATATACCAACCAAGAAAACGAAGCGACAAGAAGAGAATTAAGGCTTGACGCAATAATGTTCGAAAACGGACTAACTTACTTTTATGGTTTTTGCTACCTTGCTAACGCAACGCGCACATTCAGAGCCGATAGAATAGAAAAAGACATAGCCATAGTAGAAACCGGAGAGTTAATAAGCGTAGAGCAACTAATAAAACAACAGCTAGAAGGATTAAATAATCACAGCAACAAAAACCCATTAGCAAAGTCGGTTATTCAAAAATCGAACGCCAAAAATAAAGAAAAAAGCAGTTTATACAACAGCAATCAAAAGCAAAGCCCAACAAACAACCAAGCACCGCAAAAGCCAAGTAAAAGCAGCGTCATTGTTGGGTGGTTATTAGGTTTAGCGGCAATTGGAGGTACAGGCTCAAACTTTGAAAACAAAGAGTTTTTTGCTGGGATGATGTGCTTTTTCGCAATATTTGCAGTGATCCCGCCAATATTAAATAAATTAAATGCTAAAAATAAAAAAATGGCAAAAGAAAAAGGCGCAATTAGCTCAAACTTAACCCAAAAATCAGCAAATATATTTGGTTTAATCCTCATACTAATTGCAGCTTTTATTGGCAGCTAAACAAACAGCCCGCACTTGGCGGGCTTTTTTGTGCCTGTAATTCAGTAAGCTAAAGCGACTTACCCGTAAATATAACTTTTCCAACTAAAGTGCAGTTGCCGTTTATTGCTATTAGTTGCTCAGGCCAGTTAGGGTTAGCGGCTTTTAAAAACTTTTGGCCGCCTTCAATTATTAGCTGTTTAAAGGTAGCTTCGTTATTATCGTCTAAACGTGCTACTACGTAAGAACCGTGAATGCACTCAGCCTCTGGGTCTACAAATATTAAATCACCCTCGTAAAATTTAGGCTCCATGCTTACGCCATGCACTTTTAGCGCAAATGTTTGATCACTGCACTTTACAGGGCATAAATAACGGTCGGCATCATGTTCTTTTATTTCACTTATTTCAGACCATGCCCCCGCTTGCACCCAGCTTATTAATGGCACAGCCGCTTTAAGCGTAGGCCCTAATGAAACATTGCTGTTGATACTCTTTTCACCGTCTTGAGTTTCACCAATACCAAACAGTAAGTATTCTGGAGTGCAGTTTAGGGCTTCCGCGAGGGCGTCTATTTTACGAGGGCGTTTTGTTTCTCCAGATTCAATATTGTGAATAGAGTTTTGTGCTAAGCCTGCCATTAGACCTAATTGCGCTTGCGTCATCCCTAACTGAACACGTTTTTTTTCTACTCTTTTACCTAAATCCATTTGTAAATTCCTAATGTAAAAATCGCTTAAAGTGATAAAAGCTGATTATCTGCTTTTTATATTATTTTGTCTAATCAGTTAAATCGATATTGACATCGGTTTAACTGATGTCTATTATCGGTTTACTTGATAAATAGAGCTTGGAGGAAATATGAGCGCCGTAGAAAGAGCGATAGAAATAATTGGTGGTCAGACAAAAGCCGCCAAGTTATTAAACACAAAACAAAACATTATCTGGTACTGGCTTAATCGCCATTGCCAAGCCCCCGCGAAATACATTACCCGTATTTCAGAACTAACAAACGGCCAAGTAACAGTAGATGAGTTACTAGCCGACCACGTTAAAACCGACAAGGAGAGTGCAGCATGAACATGACCTTTGCATTATTAGCGTGTTACCAAAAACCAGCGGTCCAGCTTAAAGATGTTTGCCAAGAGTATTTAGGTTTACAGCCTAAAACCGCAGAGCAAAAAGCAAAGGCAGGCACGTTACCATTTCCAACTTTTAAAATACGTGACTCAGAGCGCTCGCCAACCATGGTTAATGTGACTGACTTAGGTGCGTATTTACAGAGTCGATACGAGCAAGGCCGCACAGAGTGGCAAAGCGTTAATAACTAGGAGCAGGGCAATGGGCACATACCAAGTATTTAGTCGTGAAACGTTAAGCAGTTTTAAAACATTAGCTGAGCAATGCCGCTATTTGCTTAGCTGTAAAATTACCACCCGCAAAGCCATATTTGGTTTAGACCCAGTGTTTCAAGCGCGTGTTGGTGATTTTGACTTGCCAGTTTATTGCAATGGCGACGAGTACCAAACAATACAAAAAGCCGTTTACTGGTTAAAAACACAAGCAACTAATTACCTAAATGCAGCAACCCGCAGCCAGCAAGGAGTTAATTAATCATGGTAAACACAGCTATTAACTACCCAAACCCAGCACCATTAAAAGCAGTAACTGGCCGCCACGTACCAAAAGGCTTGGCCGAAATAAAAGCATTAATGGGCAGTGAGCGCCACACGCCAGAGTACGTGTATACCAAAGTGCTAAGCGAGCAAGAGCGTACATTAGTATGCTTTGCAGCAGGCCTAAAGCGCCACCATTTAGAAAGCGGCTTTGCTAATTTTGATGCAGATACCCGCCTAAAAATTCACAAGGCTATTTTGCAAATGGAGCAATTAGTAAAAGCGTTTACCGATGCTAACGCCATGGCCCCAGCTAAGTTTGTGCAACATGCACCGCGCGTTGAAGCCAATACCAACTATTCACATTTAACTATTACTAAGGCGCAAGCATGAGCTCAACTAATCGCGGAACCCAGCGTAATGCAGATGATTACTACGTAACACCGCATTGGCTCATTGAAGATTTTTTAGCGGCCTTTAGTGAAAACTGCCGCTTTAGTTTTGATCCAGTAGACGGCCCTATAGTATTAGACCCAAGCGCAGGCGGTTGCAATAAGTACCCAATGAGCTACCCAACCGTTTTAGAAGATCATGGGTTTATTGTTGAAAGCTGGGACATTCGTGAAGATTCACGCGCAAAATTTAAAGGCCGTGACTTTTTAAGTATTGACCCAACTTATACGCCTGCTTATCAAATTATTATCACCAACCCACCTTTTAACGTAGCGCAACAGTTTACCGAGCAAGCCCTAAAAATGGTTCCTAATGGTGGTTTAGTGATCATGCTGCAACGCCTTAATTGGTTGGGTAGCCAAAAGCGCAAACCTATGTGGCAAAAATTACCATTAGCGGCGGTGTATGTGCATAGCAAACGCCCGGGCTTTGACCCAGCAAAACCAAGTAAAACCGACTCAACCGAATACGCTCACTTTGTATTTTGCAAAGGCCATGAGCTAGCCCCTGAGCTTTTTGTAATTTAACGCCAATAACAACACTCCCAAGGACACTAAAAAATGAACGCTATCAAAGACCAAGCTGTATCTAAAAATAAGCAATTACTACTTAATATTGTTTTACACGCTATTGAGCAAGTTAACTTTGCAATTCGCAATTTAAACAAACGCAGCACTATTGGCATGCTAATGCAGTGCGAAGACACGTTAACCGACTTGTTGCCGATAGTAAAAATGATTGCAGACGACGACGTTAATTTTGAAAGCGTTTACAGCCAAATGAGCATTGCATTAAGTGCAGCACAAACTGGCGGTGAGCCAATGGAAATAGAGCTGTAACAATGAGCATGTGGCCCATTGTAAGCTTTGATGTTGTAACAGCGGTTTTAACCATGGTTAAAGCCGTTGACGACATTGAACACAGAGATTTTTTAATAAGCGGCCTTGGCCGTTTTACTGCGTACAGCCAATATAAAATGGCTAAGCAATACCTTGCCAAAATTACCCCGCCTAGCAACGCCTGGTACAAAGATGAGCCTATAAACCCAAGTGAGCAAGCCCACATTTGGCTTTATAATGAGCTTAAAAATGCAGAGCACCGCATTGACGTAACCAACTTAAAAATAAGCGCACCTGCAAAAGTCGCGCTTAAAAAAGTGCATAACAACAATATTCATAATTACATTGTTAAAGACATTGTAGAAAGCAAGCGCGCGCCAAGCATACAAGCTAGCTTTGTGCGCCAAACTGCAAAAAACATGGAGTTTGCACAAAAGCAGCGCGACGTAAAAAAGCCCCAACCTGTAGCCGCAAAGAATTTACAACAAGCGGATGGCGATCAGGTTACTAAATCTGCCATGTCGGTTATTGCTGCTATTGATGATGCAGAGCAAGTTGCTTATGTTTATAAGTGCCTAGCTGGCGTGCCCAAGCCGCTGCAAATGCGTGTTGCTAAACGTTATATTGATAAATACACCCACATTAAAAATACGGGCAAAGCCAAAGGCGAAACGCAAGAGCAATACAACGAAAGGCTGATAATTGCGAGCCGTAAAAACTACGACTTTAGCGATAAAAAAACAGCGAATAAAAAGCAAGTAATTACAGTAGCCGAAGTGCGCAAGCAAATTACCGCAAACGACTGGTTGCGCCGCACAATTACAACACTACAACCACGCCTAAAAATACTTGAGCAAATTGTTAGCAACATGCCATTGCCATGGCACATTTTAGCCAATGCCGATAAAACCAAAAAGCACGGCAATGTGCTGGCTATGCAAACGGCCGAAATGATAAACGATTTAGCCAAAGAGCAGCCAGCATGGGATGCAACCGACATACACGAAAAAGTAAACGAGTTTGCCGCACAATTTAGCGTGCAATTACAGTTTGCCGAAAAGGGTATTTACCTAACCGTGCCGGATGCCGAAGTAGCCCTTTTAAAAGCGCAGTGCCACAAATGGTGGTCGCGCAAGCTTAAAACTATTCGCAGCCGCTACCTAGAACACCTAGAAATTGCAACGGGCGAAGTGGGCCGCGATTTATTTAACAGCACAGATAAAAAAGGCAATAAAAAAACAGAGCGCCGTGGTATTAGCGCCTATTGCTCAAAACAAGCAGTGGCCGAATACACCACCAACCAAGAGCGCGGCAAACGTTACCTAGAAAGCCTAGAATTAGTAAACGAGCAAAGCGATGTTATATCGCTAATGAAAGCGGTTGAAGCAGGCGTTGCCAACCCCGAAAATATGCGTAACGAGCTAATGCTACGCATTCGCGAAACCGAAGAACTAGCCGACGAAATGGGTTATACGGGCGGTTTTTATAACATTACTGCACCTAGCCGTTTTCATGCAAACTCGCCTACGTGGGATGGGTCAACCCCAAAAGACGCTAGCCTATATTTAAATAAGCTGTACTCGCAAGCTCGAGCAAAATTAGACCGCCTTGAAATACCGTATTTTGGTATACGGGTAGCAGAACCGCACGCCGACGGCTGCACACACTGGCACATGCTTTTGTGGATGCCAGCGCGTTACTACGACCAAGTTAATCATTTATTGCGCCGTTATTTTACCCGCGATGACCGCGAGGTGTTTTTTCAGCGCTTTAAAAACCGCAAAGCATTACGCGCACGCTACACAAAGGCGCGCCGTATTTGGGGTTTAAATAAATCTAAAAAGGTGTACACCCGTGCACCGGTTAAAAACTACTTTCCGAGCAGCCCACGCTATACCGCTATAAAAATGCTACCTGCGCAAATTGGCAAAGATGGTAAAAAAACAGGCGGCGCAGCGGCTTATGTTGCTAAGTACGTAAGTAAGAATATTGATGGTTTTGCATTGGCAAACGAGTACGACGCAGAGACAGGAGAAAAACTAACCCAAGCAGTTAACCCGGTTAAAGCATGGGCTAGCACATGGGGCATTAGGCAATTTCAGTTTCAAAAGTCGCCATCTATTACCATTTGGCGCGAACTGCGCCGAGTGCGCGAAGAGGTGCAAGGTAACGAGCAGCTAGAGCAAATACGCCAAGCGGCCGACAAGGGCGACTTTAAAACCTTTGTTGCGCTAATGGGTGGCTTTGGCATTGGCCGCGATGCGCGCTTTAAGCCCGCTTATCAGCATACCGAGTACGGCAATCAATATGCAGAATTTACTAAAACTCTAAAGGGCGTTGAAGACACCTTTGGCCTTTGCACGCTTGTTACTCGCGTTCATACCTGGTCTAAGCAAGTTATAGGCACAGCAGCAGCAGAAAACACCGCCGTTATTGGTGGGCAGGATGCCAACAACGTCAGCGCAGCTGACCTACCTTGGACTAGTGGGAATAATCGTACGCCTTACTCAGTAGGGCATACAGACGCATTATTGCTAAATATGATCGGTTTTACTTCAAAAGAGATCATTAACGTTAAAAAGGATCTGTTAGCGGGTAAGCGGGTTAGAAATAACGGCCATATTTACTTAATTGAAGACGGCCATTTAGTGGTACTGGATGAAGCAGCGCAGCAAAAAGAGCATCGCCAACACGCTATTGACTATATAGCCAACAGCGAAGCGCAAAAACACGCCCCAACTAACGAACAAACCGCCGCTAAATGTAAAAACAAGCTTAGCGACTTTAGCCCTGCGCAAATAAAAGCTTTAAACCAAGGCGGCAACGTGATCAGCGGCAACCGTGTTTACTACATGCAAGAGCGCGAGCTACACAGCTTTGAGCAACTAAACATGCAAGCGCCAAAATCGGCTATTAAACCAACCCCAACCGAAAAACATTTTGCATACGCTCGCGAGCTTTACGACCTAGCGCACATGTATGCAGAGCTTGACGGGCGTAACACCCCATCAAACACCCAATTTAATAAACACACTGCCGACATTATCGGCGACTTAGATTTAGCTAGATTAGTTCTAGCTGGTGAAGCCACAGCAATCAGCAGTAATGATTGGTGGGCACTAGACTTAATGGCGTAGGAGAAAATATGACTATTCCAAGAACTTTAAGTGTGTAACGTTTGTTCATGATGAACATTTGCCCACATTTGCGCTGCTAACTTTTGATAAAGAGCTTAAAAAATTATTAAAAGAACTAAAAGAACTAGAGGTTAAATTTCAGGAGAACGAACATGGCCACAGGTAAAGTAACGGCGGGTGACGTTTTCAATAATTGGACAGTATTAAACGAAGACCGCCGCAACCGAGGGGTGCAGCATTTTATGTGTAAATGCGTATGCGGCACTACTCGCGTAGTACGCAAAGATAATTTAGGTCATGTCCAGGGCTGCGGTTGCGAGCGAAAAGAATATAAATTTCGCACAGGGCAAATAAAAACAACAGCAAAGCCAAGTACTAAAAAAGCGAGAATTGTTTCACCAAAAACAGTAAGCGCACCGGCTAAAATGCCGCACCACGAAAACCAAGAACCGCGCCCGCAATACCAGCAGCGCAGCAAGTCAAAACGCGAGCTGCTAGAAGAGCGCTTAATGCAAATGCAGTTAGAAAAAGAATTAAGCGAATTATGGTGATCAATGAAACCAAACGTTAAACGTCGCAACTGGGTGTACCACTCAGTTGTTAAACCAAAGCAAAGCGAGCAGAAAAATGAAATATAACCAACTAACCCAAAAGCAAGAACTTGAAGTAGCAGCAGACGTAATTGAGTACTTAAAAGGCCGAGGTGTTGAAGGCATTCAAGCTGCCTGCATTTTAAAAACATCTGCTACACATATTGAAAACAGGCTTGTAGCTCAAACATTTTTTAATGCTATGCAAAAATCATTAACTTAACCAAAAAGGAAACGCACTATGCACCAACAAAATAAACCACTCGATAAAGGCCGCGTAGCCTGTATTGCTGAAAAATACCAGCAAGGCAACACCACCAAAAACCGCTACGCCACATTAGGCCGTGCCACTAAATGGCCCAGCAACAACCAAGGCGGCAGCGATAGCATTGAAATAGAACTCGACACTATGCCAATTAATCAACAAGGCCCGTTAAAACTATATATATTTTGGGAAAGCGAAAGCCAGCAAAGCCAAACGCACAATAACCAGCCACAAAACCACCAAAACCAAAGCCAAGGTTATGCGCCAGCACAATACCAAGGGCAGTATGATCAGCAGCAAAACGCGCCGCAACAAAACCAGCCACAATATAGCCAGCACCGACAGTAAACAGCGCCCACAAAAAAGCCCGTATTAAACGGGCTTTTTAATGCGTGCAATAAAGTAAAAAACTAAAGGCCAACTAATTCTAATTGTTGTTCACGAGGCAGGTTTTTAATTAACGATGCGGCCAATTGCTGCGTGCTTTGTACCGGAGGGTTTAAGAAATGATCAAACGATTGGGTAATACGAAACGTCGCCCCGCATTCACGAGTATTAGTACACGAACAATATAAATTTACTACGTGCGCGCTTTGCGTTTCACGCGATGTAATCGTAGCTTTAGCTTCGCAATTTGGACAAGTAACCCGCGCCATAATATTCACCAATCGTTAATAAAGTACACTGTCATTATATACAGTGCTTTTATGCATAACAAATAAGCATTTACAAATAGTAGCAATATACCTAAAATAAATTAATTATCACTTAAGTGATAAGTAATTTAAGGGTTTTAGTATGCAATATTTGTTTAAAGGGTCACAAAGCCAAGAGCGATTAGATTGGTTATTCGCTATGTGCAAAATTAAAAGTGCCGACATAAAAGCCGCCGCAAGTGATCACCTGGTTAAAGGCATGAGCAAAACCCATGCAGCACTGTTAAATAACGTACCCGCGCCAAATTTAACGCGAGCATTAAAAACCTTAAATACCTATGCCGGATTAGTCGAAAAAATAAAAGCGCACGATGCGCAGCATAGCAAGTTTTACGCTTTACGCGCTGGGCTCTAAATCAAAATTTAGCTGTAACTTACTGCCAATTTCAGGATCCCTTGCTACTTCATCACTCATTAATTTAATAAGCGGTTTAGTCTCATTTTTAAAATACATGGCATCGTATTTAGTCGGGTCGCCAAGGCCTGCATTGTTAGCCGGAATAATACCCGCCAAGCCAGGCGGAAAACGGTGGGCGTTTAATATATCTTGCGCCGATACGTTTTTAACGTTCATAAACTCGTCTTTACTTTCAAAATTACCCACAGGGATTATTTGTAAGCCTTTTTCTTTACCGTTGGGTATGTTTACAAACAACGAGCGAAAGTTACCCACGCCTTTACTGTCTTGTATTTTTTCTTTTATATCGTCTTCAACGTCAGGGTCTAGGTTCGGGTCGGTCGCATACATAATAAAGCCCATGTGCGCACCGTTTAAAAAATACTTACGGCGGAATAGCGTAGCGTCTTCATTTAATAACGTAGCCTGTAAGCCCCCTAAGTAATCGGCCAAACCATACACTTGCTGCACTGGGTCGTACTGGCGAACCCAAATAATGTCGCGCTTTTTATATTTTTTAACTTGGCTATTTCGCTCAAGCACCACAGCGCCACCATCACCCCCAACACGAGTACGGTAACTAGGCAGCGGAAACAGCCTTACTATTTGCCCAAAGCCATTACGTATTTTTAATAAGGCCACATCACCAAATTGAACCAGGTTTAAAAAGCCTGCTTGTACTTGCTGCGCGCTCATACCGCCACTAATAAAACGGCTCGCGGCCATGTTTGCACGGCTTTGAACTATGCCGCCGTGCTGGGCATTACGGCGGGTTAAGTTGGCTAATAAATGGCGGTCTACGGGTGGTTCCCAATACTGCTCAGTATCGTTATAAAATAGCGAGTCGTAATCGGTTAGCCACATGTCGGGCATAACTTGCTCAGGTAAGCCAAACACAACGGGCGCATTTTGCTTACCTTGCTGATCGTCTGGTTGCTGGGTTAACTGCTCAGCGTTTTGGTCTAATTCTGCATGGTCCATCGTGATTTTCTCTTGTGTGCATGGTTAAGGGGTTCGTTAATAACAGCGTGGCTAATAGCAAAAAATACGTCTGCATGGCCTATGGTGTTATCGCGGCTGGCTTTAAAGGTTATGGCGCCGCCCGAGTCGGTGCTGGTGCGGCGTATTGAAAGGCAGCTCATAGCAATGTCTTTATGGGATGCATCCCATTCAAGTCGGCCACCTTCAATAAGGTCTATCATTTTAAGTACTAAGCGGGTTTTACTGCCTACGCTGTAATGTATGGCCGTAGCTTCACGCGGGTACAGCGTGCTTATTGAGTCAAACACTCCCGCACCAATGCCCGTGGTATCTACACCAATATAAGTAACGCGGTATTTGGCATAAATTTTTTGAATTTCGCTCACATGGTGCGAAAAGTTCATCCCGCGCCAATAGTGTTTTTCAAGTATTCTGAATTTTTCGCCAGGCTTTTCAGGCGGGGCAACTACTACTAGTGCGGCATTATCGCGGGTGCGTGATGGGTCGTAACCTAACCACACCTCACGGTTACCAAATGGTTGTGCGGCATTGGGTTTGTGGTCTTGCCAGCGGGTGGCATCAACCATGGCTTTTTCAAGGTCGCTAAATTTAAATATACTGTCGGCATCGTCCACAAAGATGCACATAAACAGGTTATTAAAATCATCAGCGTTGTATTCATCGCGCAACTCGTCAATATCGAATAACTCACAGCCACCACGCAAGGCATCTTCAATGGTAACTACATAGCGCCATTGTTTATCGGGGCACAGCCTGCCGTTATCGCGCAGCTCTACAAAGGTTGGGAACTCAATTTCTTCGCGTTCGGCGCGGCCTTGTCGCCAGTGATCACCCGTCCAAAATGTATAAGCAGGGTGCGCTTTAGTCGACGGGGTTGAAAAATACGTTTTACGCCACTTTTTATGTGTGGCCATGGCACTGGCTAATTTGTTTAGCTCGTTAAACTTACCAATCCAAAAATATTCATCTACATAAACATGGCCGTGGTAACTTTGCGCCGTTTTGCTGTTGGTACTTAAAAACCTTAATTCAGCATCACCATGGGCAGTGTGCAAAGTAATAGGATTACCGGTTAGCTCAATTTCAAAAAATTCTTGCGCAATAGCAATTATATAACTGCGAAACACCTCAGCCTGTGCACGACTCGCAGACAGGAATATTTGTGGGTCGCCCGTTAAAACCGCATCTTTAAACGCTTCACCTGCAAAATAATACGTTGCCCCAATTTGGCGGCTTTTTAAAATATTACGAATACGTTGATGCAAGTTTTCGTGCATCGTTTTTTGATAACCAAATAACGAATCAAACCAAGTACCAAAATCCTCTTCGGTTAAATGGCTAACATCGTTTTTACGCTTGCGGCCTTTGCTTTTACCACCTTCGCTATTATTGTTTTTGTTACCGCCTTTATTAGTGCTTGGTGGCTCGTTAGCCTGGGCTGCTTTTTTAGCTTGATCAACACGCTGTTTTTTAAGCTTAACGTGCTTTTCTATCAGCATGTCTAGCTCTTTTATTTGATTGCCTGTTTTGTCGCTAACGTCGGTAAGTATTAAAATTCGCCGTGCAATAGCTTCGTCTACGTCTTCCTCGCGCAGCATATCGCGCCAATTGTATTTATCGGCCCAATAGTAAATAACACGGTTATTTGGTAGCCCCAGTTCATCGCGTATTTCGTCGGGCGTGTGGTGGCGTAAATAAAGCCGCTTTGCTGCTTCGCGTATTTCAGATGAATAAGCCATTGCTTAATATAAGTGCTCATAAAATTAGTAACTAGGCACAGTGTATTGGTTTACAATAAGCTTATAACCGCATAAAAACCCTCATTTTTCCTAAAACCTCAATCTAGGAATTACCAAAAAGCTAACCAATGTATTCAGCCTTTTTTTATAGCTATGCTGCGTTTAAATATTAAGTAACGCGGTAAGCAAGTAATGGCAAAGCAATCAGGTTGGGTAATTGCAGCAACAGAAGGCGCAACGGTAGACGGCCGTATTATTTCAAAAGAATGGATTAATCAAATGGCCGCATCGTATTCAGTTGACGAATACACCGCGCTTATTTGGCCTGAGCATTTTCGTTCAAGTTGGGGCCCAAGCGAGGGTAAAAACTGGGGCACTGTTGACGAAGTAAAAGCCGCTAAACAAGGTGGTAAATTACGCCTGTTTGTAAAAGTAACCGCTAACGACTACCTACTTAATGCCAACAAAGACGGCCAAAAGCTGTTTATGTCTATTGAGCCAAACCCCGACTACAAAAGCGAAGGGCGCTGCTACTTACAAGGCCTTGCCGTTACCGACTCGCCAGCCAGTTCAGGCACCAGCCGCTTAAAATTCTCTATTGGTGATAACGAAGCAGATCACGAATATAGCCAACTCGAAACGCTACAACACAGTGACTTTATT
Organism: Pseudoalteromonas sp. MelDa3; assembly: GCF_002863625.1. NCBI lineage: Bacteria > Pseudomonadati > Pseudomonadota > Gammaproteobacteria > Alteromonadales > Pseudoalteromonadaceae > Pseudoalteromonas > Pseudoalteromonas sp. MelDa3. Next base: position 81,209 of record NZ_PJBR01000007.1, read on the forward strand.
ACCACCAATAGCGAACCAAATATAAACATCACAGCCGATGAGCAAGCGCAAGGCTTGAAAATGCTTTCGCAATTTTTCAACCTGTTTTCAGGTAAGCAAAAACCAGCAGAACCCACCGAGGAAGACACCATGAAACAAGAACAGTTTGATGCCCTAATGGGCAAGTTTGAAGGAATTGAAGCCAAGGTGACTGACCTTGAAAATAAATTCAGCAAGCAGCCAAAAGGCGAAGAAGCCACGCCAAAAGCCGAAGAAAAACCGCCAGTCGTAGAGCCTGAAGGTGATAAGCCAGAAACAGGCGTAACCGCCGAGCAATTTAGCCAGTTAATGGAAAAAATGGACGGCTTTGGCAAAAAGGTTGACGGCATTGAAACCAAATTTAACGCCCTTAGCCAAGAGCAAGGTGGCCAAGAGCCAGACCCAGTAGGCGGCGAAACCGTAAGCCTGGTTTAAACAAACGCTTAACCACGTTTACTTTTATTAATGCATAACAGAGCGAGATAACGCATGCACTTAAATCAAACAGCCGCTGGGTTTTTAAAAACATACTCGGTGCAAGTAGCAAAATCATTTGGTGTAGAAGACGCATCACATAAATTTGCCATTTCAGACCCAATGGAAACAAAACTGCGCGCCGCGCTTTTAGAGTCGGTCGAATTTTTACGCATGATCACCACCATGCAAGTAGACCAAATTAAAGGCCAAGTTGTAAAAGTAGGTAACTACGGTATTGCAACAGGGCGTAAAGCGGGTGGCCGTTTTACATCAACGCAAAATGTTAATGGCCATGGTTATGAACTGACCGAAACCGATTCGTGCTCAGCAACAACATGGGCGTTGTTATCTACATGGGCTAATGCCGGTAACTTAAACGAGTTCATGAAACTCATTAACCAAAATGCCACGCTGCGTTTTGCACTCGACATGCTGCGCGTTGGTTTTAATGGTGTATCGGCTGCTGCCACATCAGACCCAATTGCCAACCCAAATGGCGAAGACGTAAACAAAGGCTGGCATCAAATCGTTAAAGAAAAAGCGGCTGATCAAATCATGACTGATCCTATTTACTTTGACCCAGATGGCGCAGGCGATTACAAAACGTTAGACGCTATTGTTACCGAGCTTAAAAATACGCTTATTCACCCATCATTACGTAACGACCCACGCCTAGTTGTATTGGTTGGTAACGACCTTACGGCCACTGCGCAAACGCATATGATGAACCAAGCCGACAAGCCAAGCGAAAAAGTAGCCGCACAGCAAATGGATAAAAACATTGGTGGTATGCGTGCATATACGCCGCCGTTCTTCCCAGGTAAACGCATTGCAGTAACCATTTTAAGCAACTTGCATATTTACACGCAAAAAGGCACAGCGCACCGCAAAGCAAAAGACGAAGAAGACCGCAAGCAATACGAAAACTCATACTGGCGTAACGAAGGCTACGCACTCGAAGAGTTTGAAGCGTACGCAGCCGTTGACGAAAGCGCCATGAACATTGGCCCTAACCCAGCTTAATCATTAATTGCTAGGCCTAACCGCCTAGCTGTTATCCAATTATTAAAAGGTAAGTGCTATGAGTGCCATTGCTAATTTTAAAAAACGCCGACTTGCTTCAAAAGCTAAAGGCGAAACCAAAGCAACAACGGGTAATGCGCAAATCACCATTACCCCACAAAACACCGCGCTTAAATTACTCGCGCAGTTGTTAGGTTGTGACGAATCAAAAGAGATTGAAACAGCGCAAGAATACGTTGACCAAAATATTAAGTTTTTTTGTGAAGATGATCTGCCAACTCTGCATGTTGATAGCGAAAAAGAACAGGTTGATGTTTCAAACGTTGAAGATGCAACTGACGAGCTTAACCAAAGCATAGACAGCGCAAGCAATGCAGCAGGCGACATTGAAAGCGCCGCAGATAAAGCCAGCGATGCAGCTAGTGATTTAGCTTACCAAGCCGACGACATTAACGCCGCTAATAGCGCCTTGGCCGATACGGTTGAAGAGCTAAAAAAGCCGTCGGCGGCGCAAAACTCCTCCAATTCAAAGAAAAAAACCGAGCCAAAAAACAGCTCGAAAAAGTAAGCGTAACAGGCTCAGGGCAATACGCCCCAAGCCTGCACTTACAGCTCATTGAATTAGAAGACGACTTAAAACGCTTAAAAAGCTATGTAACCCGCGCCGACAAAATAGCCCACAAACGTGATGTGTTATTGCCAAAGTGGTTACCCATAGTTGATGACTATTTAGCAAAAGAAGGAAAGCAAAATGAAGATAACCCGATTTTCGCGTATTGCACTGTGTGGCTGTTTGACGTTGGCAATCTCAGCCGTGGCCTTGAGTTTGGCTTTAGAGCCATTGAGCTTAACCAGCCCATGGCTAACAGCATACGCCGCAAGTGGCCTGGTTTTATTGCCGACACTGTTTTTGATTGGGCAGACACCCAAGCAGAAAAAGGCAACAGCATTGAGCCGTATTTTGGCCAAGTGTTTAGCTGCGTTGCGAACACGTGGAAATTACCTGAGCAAGTTACGGCTAAGTACTACAAGTTTGCAGGCCTTGCGTTACTGCGCAGCAAAAACGGCGATGTTTCGCCATCGCATGTGGGCGACGTGCAAAGGCTCCAACAAGCAGATGGCTACTTAGCCAAAGCCGCAGAGCTACATAAACACGCACAAGTTAAAACAGTACGAAACAAAATAGCCATGAGATTAAGAGCCATTGCCGAGCTAAATGCTCAGTAATAGCCATTACTCCCAACCCTCCAGTGCACTAGCCGAGCGTTTAACGGGCGACCGTTAATAACCGCGTCGACGCTAACTGCACTGAACCTAATTGAACAAGGTATGTGGTATGTCATTTGGATTTGAAGCAACAGCACAAAACAGCATTGAAATAGATGCTGCAAGCGGCTGGCCAGCGCTAAGCACTGGCGAGTTTCGTGATCATCGCCGCATACCTGAATTTTATGAAGAAACCGTAATAGCCGACTCATTAAACCGCAGCGCATTAGAAGTACAACAACAGCTAAGTAACTTTTTCATGAAACAAGCAGACACGGACGTCACTTTTACGCTTGTTAACGGCGTACCTAACTTTAACGATAAACAGCAAAGTGTTTACCGTGGCGCCGTGTATGCCCGTTCGCATTCAGATTTAATGGGCTACTTTTCAGCAGTTGACCAAAAAGACGCAGGCAATAACAAAGCCGATAGCGTTGATCAGCAAGATGCAATATTAGCGCAATCAAACCGCAGCATTCGTTTACTGCTTGGCCTTGGCCGTGCAGGAGTGCACACGCTATGAGCCAAACAATTACCCAATTGCAGCAACTAACCGACTTTTTAAACTCAAGTTTAAAAGGCGCTATTCACACTAACAACATAGACGCCTGGCAAGAACGCGGCACACTAATAATGAGCGGCGAAGACAAAGGCCAAGACGGCTACGCCGTTGCTAAATGGAAACACACCGCCGTAATCGCAATAGAAAAATTCCCGCACCGCAAAGTAAACCCTTACAACTTACTTGCGATGGTGGGCGCCTTTTTAATCGATAGCAGTTGGCCACGTGACGAATACGGCCTAGACGACCCCGAAATAGACATTGATGTTGTGAGCAAAGACAACGCCACCGTGTTAATTGACGTGCAACTAATTGACGACATAGAGCTAATACCCGCCGAAAACGGCCCTGTTTTATTTAACGGTGCGCGTTATTACGTATCGCTAGCGCCAATTAGTGTGGCCGAAGATGTAGACGTAGATATTAAGGGGCAATCATGAGTTTAGTGATCACCCCAAATAGCAAACAAGCGCTCAGTGCAAAGCAGCAACTGCAGCTATTAGCATTGCCAAACGGTAAGCGTGTTCGCGTACTTAAAACACTAGGACGGTATGAGCGCCAGCTCGCTCGCAAGCGGATAAAAACACAAACCACCGTTGAGGGTAATAAGTTTGCAAGTCGCACTGATGGCAAAAAAACCAAAATGCTTAAACGCATGGGTAAAACACTAGAGCCTTACGTAAAAGGCGGTAAGCGCTTAGAGCTTAAACATAAAGCCGGGCTTACTGGGCGTATTGCCGCACTACACCAAGAAGGTGGCAGCGAGCAAATGACCTCATCACGTATGAGCCGTATTCATGGCAAGCCAGATTACAAAGCACCGTGTACACGCAGCCAAGCAAAGGCATTAGCAGCTGAGGGTTACAAAGTACGTCGAGCAAAAGGCAAAGGCTACCGCCGCGCCACCATTAAAGAAATTGCAGGGAGCTTAACCCATGGCAAAGCCACATTAGTGTTAAGTGAATTGCGAGGCCAAAAAAGCCGTAAAAGCTGGCAAATACCTGTAAAGGCGCGGCCATTTTTAGGCGATACCACCGCCAACGTGCAAGCGCAACTAGCCACAATTTTAAACCAACTCAATAAACGAGGATAAACCCATGTCACTAGGTAAAGTGCAAGTTAACAATCTGAATTTAGGGCAAGGCGACATCCAAGGTGTTGAACGACACTTTTTGTTTGTTGGCCGTGCGGGTTCAGTAGATGAAGAAAGCCAATTATTTAGCGTAGGCGCGCAAACAGTATTAGCCGACACCTTTGCAGACAGCCCATTACTTGAAATAGTAAAAGCCGCGCAATTAAACGCAGGCCAAAACTGGACTGCAGCAGTTTATCCACTGGCCGAAGGTGAAAGCATTACCGATGCCATTGACCGCGCCAACGAAGTACAAAGCTTTGAAATGATAGTTGTATGTGACGAGCAAACAACCAGCGCAGGCTTAACCGATATTCACGATCATCTAACGTCATTGCAAGCCACATTAGGGCGTTTTGTTTCGGCATTGGTTGCCGTACCAGGTATTGATGAAGTCACACAAACATGGTCGCAATATGAAGCCGCGACTATTGCACTGCAAGCCGATATTGCCGCGCACTTAGTGGTACCCGTACCGCAATTACACGCTAATAATGTTGGCGTATTAGCAGGGCGACTATGCAACCGTTCAGTAAGCATTGCTGACAGCCCAATGCGCGTAGCAACAGGCAGCGTATTAGGTTTAGGCGAAGCACCCGTTGATACGAACGACGACCCGTTATCACTTGCCACATTAGAAACATTAGCCAATGCACGCATGAGCGTACCGCAGTGGTATAGCGATTTTGAAGGGACCTATTGGAGCGATGCACAAACGCTAGACGCTGCAGGTGGCGATTACCAATACCTTGAGCATTTACGCCCAGTGCATAAAGCCAGCCGCGAAGTACGTGTGCTTGCCATTCGCCGTATTGCCAACCGCGCCCTTAACTCAACACCAAACAGTATTGAACTAAACAAGGCGTATTTTATGCGCCCACTACGCGCCATGAGCAAGAGTACCACCATTTTAGGCACGCAGTTCCCTGGTGAAATACAGCCACCGGTTGAAGGCGACATAACCATTGTATGGACCAGCAATAAAAGCGTGGTTATTTACATGGTGCTGCGCCCGTACAACAGCCCAAAAGAAATTACCGTAAATATTTTGCTTGATTTAAGCAGCAACTAGGAGCACTCACCATGCGTTTATCAGGAATGAATTTTAACGTGAACTTGGGCGACATTATGGTCCAAGTTGACACAGCATCACTGGCGATTACCGACAACAGTGCCGTAAGCCAAACCAGTGGCGTACCCGATGGCTCAGTTGATGGCGACGTAGCGGCCAGCGGCGAACTGTCGGTTAACGCGAGTAACTTTGCGCTTATATCGGATGCCGCAAAAAGCGCCGGTTCGTGGCGTGGCATGGAACCGTTCGACATTATGTTTTACGCCAAAACCAGCCAAGACGAAATGAAAGTAGAAGCTTTTGGTTGCCGCATTAAGCTAAGCGACATTTTAGACATAGACAAAAAAGGCGGCAGCGCCAGCCTGTTTAAAATTCCGTTTGATGTAACCGACCCCGACTTTGTAAAAATTAACGGTGTGCCATACCTGCGCCCCGAAGAAATTGAAAACATAGTGCAATAGGGTGCGAGTAGATGGACTTTATCGACCACCTAACCATTGCACAGGAACGCGCCGATCAGCAGTTTATTGATCAGCGCCTAAAAGGACTTAACAACAGCCGCGTTATTAGTGCAACGGACTGCATTGATTGCGGCGACCCAATACCCAAAGCGCGGCAAAAAGCCATAAAAGGTGTGCAGCGCTGTGTACCGTGCCAATCGTTAAGCGAGTAGCAAAATGACCAATATTAAAGTGAATTACAATTTTATTTCAGAGCTAGAAGGCGGCGCGAAACTAAACGGCTATGTGCCAGATGCAGCCAATTCTAAATCTGGAGTAACCATTGCCACTGGCTTTGATATTGGCCAATGCGACGAAGCCGCATTGAAATACTTATTGCCCGAATTTATTGCTAATAAATTAAAGCGTTTTTGCTTATTAAAAGGCGAGCAAGCATTAAAAGCATGTAAGCAAAACCCGCTTAACATTAACGAAAATGAAGCAACCATTATTGATTTATGCGTTAAGCAGCAATCAACCGATTACCTAGTTGCTACTTACAACAAGCATTCAGCCATTAAGTTTGAGCAACTGCCAGAACCTATGCAAACCGTTATTGCGTCGGTGGCATTTCAATATGGCAATTTAGCAAAGCGTTGCCCTAACTTTTGGCGCACGGCCATAACCCAAAACACGCAAGCCATGATTGACGAACTGGTTAACTTTGGCGACCGATACACAACGCGCCGCTGGCGTGAAGCTACTTATTTACAACAAGCGGAGTGCTGATCATGGGCTGGTTTTCAAAAGTATTTAATGGCAACCCAATAGAAGCCATTGGCAAAGCGGGCGATGCGTTATTCACATCAGACGAAGAACGCCAGCAGCTAAGCAACGATTTAGCAGAGATTCAGCAAAAACCGCTGCTAATGCAAGCGCTAGCAAATACCCATGCAGCACAACACCGCTCAACGTTTGTAGCAGGTGCTCGGCCATTTTTACTCTGGGTGTGCGGTTTTGGCTTTTTGTTTACCTTTTTAATTAACCCTATTTTGCAATGGATTATGCCAGAAGCCGGAACGCCAGAACTACCAACCGACGTATTGATGGAATTAACACTGGCATTACTTGGCCTAGCAAGTTTAAGAACAATAGAAAAAATTAAAGGGGTAGCCAAGTGAAAGAAGTAGCCGACTGGATAATGGTAGCCATTGCCTTTATTAGCCTAGTGCTAACCGTATTAGTGCCGCTGTTAGTGAGCCTATTTAACGCCCACAAAGCAACGGCCAAAGAGCTAAGCGACCACAAAACCCACGTTGCCGAAACGTACGCCACCAAAACCGATTTTGAAAAATTAACTGATCGTATGGAAAGCCGCATTAAAGACGGATTTGAAACACTCGAAAAACTATTAACCAAATCTAAGGAATAACCATGAAACAAACAATTACATTAACCATCTCAGGTACAGACTTTAAATTTAACATGACAGTGCAAGACCACAGCGACTTTGTAGACTCGGTAGCGCGTGGCGGCTCAATGACCGCAGCATCACACAACATGGTTATGCGCACCATTACCGACGAGCAAAAACCAGAACTTAAAAAAGTACTTGAAAGCGCGCCAGGCTCAGAACTGCAAATAGCATCAATGCTTAAAACAGAGTTTTCGCCAGTGCTGGAAATTGCCGTAAAAAAATAGAAGGGCTGATTGATTCAATCGACTCGAATCAGCTTGAACAACTATTTATTTTACGTCGTCACTTTTTACCACATGATCAAGACGACGAGCAAAACTTAGCCCGCGCGGGTTGGCTGTATAAAAACCAGCGCGAAAACCTAGAAAACATAATAACCAATGCAGTGTGCAAAGCCTTTGGGGGCAAGTAAATGAGTTTACCGCAACAGCTAATGTTTACCGTTGGTATGATTGACCAAATTACTAAGCCGATTGCCAAAATAAGCAATAGCCTTAATGGTTTAACCAACGACTACCAACGCGGCACCATGAAAATGGCGTCGGGCGTTGCGGGTATTGCGGCCAGTGGTTATGCACTGCAAAACGCGCTCATGCCAGCCATAGAAATGGACCGCGCACTAGGCGAAGTAAGCTCGCTTGGTGTGCGCGAGTCTGCATTAAAACAACTTACCGACACCTCGTACCAATTTGCCCTTAAGTACGGAAAATCGTCTACCGAATTTGTTAAATCGAGTTACGACATACAAAGTGCCATTGCCGGGCTAAACGATGCCGACTTATCGGCATTTACGCTATCGAGCAACGTATTAGCTGCGGCCACCAAGTCAGACGCAGGCACTATTACAAATTACATGGGCACCATGTACGGTATTTTTAAAAACCAAGCCAACGAAATGGGCAAAGGCGAATGGGTAGAACAACTAACCGGCATGACCGCAACCGCAGTACAAGCGTTTAAAACCACAGGCACTGAAATGTCGAGCGCGTTTACCGCCATTGGTGCAGAGGCAACCAGCGCCGGTATAAGCATGAGCGAGCAAATGGCCATACTAGGCACATTGCAAGCGACTATGTCGGGCAGTGAAGCCGGTACAAAATACAAATCGTTTTTAGGTGGCGTAGGCAAAGCGCAAGACGCGCTAGGCCTAAGCTTTACCGACAGCCAAGGCAAAATGTTGCCAATAATAGACATACTCAACAAAATAAAAGGCAAGTACGGCGAAACCATAGACGTAGCAGAAGGCGACGAGCTTAAAAAAGCATTTGGCTCAGCCGAAGCCGTTGGCACCATAAAGTTACTCATGAACGACATTAACGGCCTAGGTAAATCAATAAACGAGCTGAGTAATGTTTTTGGTATGGAAAAAGCCGAAGAAATGGCGCAAGCAATGACCGACCAAACTGAGCGCCTTGGCCAAAGTTGGTATGTAATACGCGCCGCATGGGGCAGTGCAATACTGCCCGTATTTAACGACTTTGTAGGCTTAATTGCTGACATGGGAACTGGTGTTGTGTGGTTTACCGAAGCATTCCCTAATTTAACAAAATGGATAGGTTACGCGGCCGTATTCATATTGGGCTTAGTAGCTGCGGGCGGACTAATTTCGGTAGTTATGGGAGCTGCAACTATGGCCATGACCGCATGGAATACAGCAACAATGATTGGTAGAGGGATAAGTGCAGCGTGGACAGCCTCAATAGCATTTTTAAAAGGCGCAATGCTTGCACTTAATATTGTTATGTACGCCAATCCAATTTTATTAATTGTTGCAGGAATAGTTGCCGCAATAGCCGCCGTGGGTGCACTGATTTATTACTGGGACGACCTAAAAGCCACTATGGGCGAATGGGGGTGGATAAAAGCAATTGTAGGCGTGTTTACCTCGGTTTGGTCAACCGTTAAAAATTTATTTACTGGCTACCTAAATTGGTGGATAGACAAAATAAATATGCTGCCAGGCGTAGACATAGAACTAATAAGTTCAGGTTCTAATGCCAGCACATCAAGCATCGACGCAATAGAGCCAATTAGAAGTAAAGCCGAAAAAGGCGGTATTACTCAGCAAATTAGTAACGCAAACCAACAAAAATCAACCAGCGTTGGCACGGTTAACGTGTACCCAGCCAAAGGCGAAACTAACTTTATGAACTTTGTGGAAATGCAGTCATGAGTATTTATAGCGACCTACATATTAAAAATGGCGATGTGGTGTTAGACGCAGGCAACAACCCAACGTATTTAAGCAACCGCGACGTAATAGCCCAAGACATAGTGCACGCAATTTTAGACACCGGCCTTGCAAACTTATTAGTAAGCGACCGAGGAACAGGCGTAACCCAAGACACCCAAACGCAAATAAAGCTACTGGTTGAAGACGACTTACGCATTATGCCTGGCACCGTGCAAGTTGAGCAAAACCAAGTTAACAAAGGCCAGTGGTGGGTACATGCTAAAACCATAGAGTTTGGCGCTATTTCATCATTGATCATCGAGGCACAATAATGGCTGACCTAACCCCAATAATCGACTTTAAACGCATTGTAGAAAACGCAGGCATTCCCACTACTGAGGAAGGCTGGAAAACGCTATTTAAACAAGACGTAGACGCAAGCGGCAGTATTATTGCAAACGAGTCGCCATATTCACCATTTTGGCGACTAATTAGCGCCATTGTGGCAAAACCTGCAACATGGTTAGTAAACAAAGTATTAATTGAAAAAATACTCCCAAACCTGTTTTTACAAACGGCCACCGACAGCCAATTTATTGAAGCCAAAGCGTGGGAGCACGACCTAATCCGTAAAAGCGAAGAGCGCACACAAGGCAAAGTGCGTTTTAACCGCGCCGCCAATACAGGCCCCAGCTTATTAATTAGCGCCGGTACAGTAATACAAACCGATGCCATAAACGGCACGGTTTACCGTGTGCTAACCATTAACGACGTAATATTGACTGAAAACCAAACCAGCGTATTAGTGCCAGTAATTGCCGAAAACGCAGGCTCAGCTTACAACCTAGGCGCAGGTTACTACCATATTTTACCCGAAGCGGTTACAGGTATTAGCAGCGCTATAAACGACGAACACTGGCTTGATGCACTCGGTGCCGATGCAGAAACAAACCAAGATTTAAAACTACGTACCCGCAACGCATTTACCGCCGCAGCGCCGTGGCACATTGACGCCGTTTACCGCGCTATTTTAACGCAGCGATCAGGCCTTGATACCGACAATATATTTTTTGAACACGATGCACCGCGTGGCCCGGGCACTGCAAACGCCTATATTTTGTTAGACACCGGTACACCAAGCCAAAGCTTAATAGATGATTTAAACGACTATGTTATGGCAAAAGGCTTTCATGGCCATGGCGATGATTTACAAGTAATGGCCATGCCAGGCATTAATGTAAGTGTAGGCGTAACCATTTACCCACACGCCTACCTGCTCGAAACCCAAGTAACGGCATTGCTCGCCAATATTGAAAACTTTATACGCAGCGCGTTTAGAGAAAACACCGACTACACAGTAACTAAAACGCAGCCAGCTAGCCGCTTTAGCTTTAGCCGCCTAAGCCAAGAGCTGCACAAAGAGTTTGACGGTATCGACTCATTAAACTGGCATCAAACCGATATAACCAGCCAAAACAACGTGCCGCGCTTAACCGCGCTAACCATAGAAAACGGTAATGCACTATGAACATAAACTGGCAAGCGCTCACCAAAATGCCGTACTGGCTAGCCCGCCCTAAAAGCGAGCTAGACAAACTACGCCAAGCCGCTGTTATTTATTGGCAGCGCGTAGCCGACATGCTGGCATGGCCTGCAAAACAGCTCGACCCAATGACCGCTGAACTAGAGCTAGTAAACCTACTCGCATGGGAGCGTGACATTAGCCAAATACCTAACGAAACCGAGCTAATGTACCGCACCCGCGTTAAATACGCCCTGCAATTTGCCAAAGGAGCAGGCAGTAAAGAGGGGTGGTATTTCATGTTTGAAAAAATCGGTACGCCGTGGATCACCATTGACGAACGAGTAAGCGAAACCGATTGGGATGTAGTGAGTTTACAGCTTTTAGACTCGGATTTAGCCGAGCGAAATAACTTAATAGATAACATTTGCAGGCAGTACGGACGAACAACACGGCGCTACCAATACGACACAATTGCCAGCATGCCACTTATTGCACCGCCAAACGACTTTGCATTAGACAGCCTAACCGGCTTTGCAAAGCTAAGCGACGACATGAGCCCAAAGCTTGGGTTGGCGTTAATGGATAACGAATCACATTTTATTATTGCAACAAATAAACAGCTTATTAGCTAAAACAAAAGAGGAATTAACATGGCTTCAGTAATTACAATTGCAGGTGAAAAGCTCTTTGCTGCAAAAGCGCAAGCTAATGAGCAACTAGACATAGACACGTTTATTTTTGCAAACGTGCCCGCTCAAGACCCAGCAGCACCAATTAACCGCGATGAGCTTTTACCAGCCGATCACGTAGTGCATCAACAAATAGTGCAGCAAGTAGGCCGCATTAACGAAAACGTAGTGGTTTACTCAACCGTGCTAGACAGCGTAACAGGCCCGTTCGAATTTAACTGGGTTGGGCTATATTCATCAGTAAACCAAACATTAGTAGCTATTAACCACATACCAACCACCGCCAAAACAATCACCGAGCCAGGCGCAGCGGGTAATACCTTAAACCGTAACTTTGGCATTGAATATTCAGGCATTGCCGACCTAACTGGTATTGATGTAGCCCCAGAAACATGGCAATTAGACTTTACCGCCCGCCTGCAAGGCATGGATAAGCTAACCCAGCAGTTAGCAAAAGACTTAAACGGCGCAGATTCATTTATTGATGATGGTTTTAAAGTAGTGCCACGTAGTACGCTGAACTCATTTGAAGTAACGGCAGGCGTTGGTTACATAAGTGGCTTACGTGTTGAACTCAAGGAAGTTACTTATTTAAATGCTAGTGAATACCCAAGGTACGTTTATGCTGATGCTTATTTTGAAGGTGATGCAAGCAGTACATGGGCACCTAAAGTTGATATTTATACTTCAAACGTTGAAAAGGACGACTTTACTGACGAGCAGGGTAGAGAGCACTATTTGGCTCCTGTAGCTATTATTCATAACAATAATAAAGTCGAAGATTTGAGGTTTTCATTTACTGATGATAAAGACAGTACAACTAAAAACTTTAAAACTGTCGCAGATTATAAGACATACAAAAAAGTGCTGCCTATTGGGAAAGTTATTTACCTAGAAGATAGACAAGCTAGCTTTAAGGTTGTTGATGGGATAATAGAAGCTAATGGATTTTGGATTATAGCAAATAATTACAGTTTACAAAGCATAAAGCTGGCCAATGTAGGTATAACAACTCCAAGAATGTTTGGAGCTATACCCAACGAAGAGTCAGAAGCTGCCAATAATGAGGCAGCATTATTGGCAGCGATAGGCTATGGTGCGGTTTCTATTGATGAAGAATACTACTCAACACTAACAAGCAATAATATAATTGAAACCAACATTGATATTATTGGAAATAGAACAGGAGGGATACGTTTTACTGAACCTGGCGGGCCTTGGATTCGTTATAAAAACGGAGAGCATATTAAAATTTCAGATATAAAAATTACAGGTGCTGGTGGTGGCATATCTATTTTTCTCTCTCCTGTGTCAGAGAAGCATTTATTAGGTCAGCTGGATGTGTATAGATGTGAAATAAAGAATGATGTTTCAATTCATAGGGGAACATATAGCTCAGAAATAGATGTTTTGAGTGAGGCTTACGGAATTAAAACTGTTAACTTTATTAAAAATGAGGTCGTCAACTGCGGATTTTCTTTTTTTACAGGGCTAAATATGGGGCATGATTTAGTCACTTTAAAAGATAATATCTTTAGAAACATGTCTTTTGTGGTTATGAGTATGGGCATTGACAATAACCATGACTTTATGGAAAACATGAAAAAAGGCATGAAAAAATTAATTTGTAAAGGAAATGAACTAATAAATGATGACGACTACTATTCACCGTCAACTGGAAACTATCTTGCATTTGTTTTGTATGAAGGGACTGAAGTTGATTATAAAGAAAATTGGGTCGAGGGGTTAAAAACAGCGGGTGTAATGGCTGTATATGATATTTATGCAAGTGTAGAAATACTGCGGTACAACGGTAATACCAATAAAAATAATTTATGCTTCAATAAAGATAAAAATAACAACGAGTTACTTAAATCGAAGGGAGGTAAAAAAACTTACTATCACAATAATGAATTCATTGTAGAAAAAGAGTTTTTAGCTAGGCATTTTGCTGATGACGTCGAAAAAGGTTGGGTAACATTTTACCAAAAAACACACGGCGATGATGAAAGTGAATTGTCAATTAAAGATAATAATTTTAATATCCATATACTTAGAGGACAGCCGGCATCGTCTAATACTAAAAGTTTATTAATAAAAGGCAACACATTTAAAGTGGGCAAAATGAGTAGCTCCTTTGCTGTTATTAATAACACTAATGAGGATGTATATAGCTATTCTGACGCTACTGTTGAAATATCTGATAATGAATTAAATATAGAAAGTTTAACAGAAGTGGCGGGGTTAAATGGTTTTTCTTTTCTGCGACAAGTGATAGATCAAAACTCACCAAGGGGGGATTACAAGTCAATTGTATTAAATAACAATAAAATTAACATTCAAAAGGCTAAAGAATCCGTTATTTTTTTAACATCACTGAAAGCTGGTAAGTTAGAGGTTACAGATAATAAACTAAGTGTAGATAATTTAGATGGTGGCACGTTTATGCCGCTTGAATATTTTTCTTGTTCGGCTAATGAATTTATTTATAAGCAAAATGTATTTCACTTACGAAACGGGATACCTCGCGGTACAGGTATGAATATGAAACTTGTTGATAGTGATTATATAGATATAGATGTAGTGTACAAAGGAGTTTTTGCCCCTTTCGAGGTTAGAACTCCTAAAACAGAAGATAAACCATATTTTTTAGAGTTTGCTATGGAAGCTACCAAAGGGGGTGAAAAATATACCAGTAATTATAGAGTTAGTGTAGATGTTGATGGTTATACTTACACTCCAGTAGGAGGGGTGGAAACATTTTCAGAGTATCCTAATTCTAGCTTAGAAGTAATAACTGATACTATCGCTTTATCTATATTAGATAAGAGTATGACATCAGTAGGCTTTACCTCTTATAATCGCACCGACTTTGAAGAAGCTTTACTGATAAAAGGTGAGTGTAGTGAGGTTGTAAAAGGAGTCGATGCTGGAGAGTTCAGAACGAAAGTAAAGATAGTGAAGTAACAATGCTTAACCTTAACTCTACATCAATCGCCCTAAAATCACTGCGGATCACGGCAAGCCAAGAGCTTGCCAGTGAAGATGCTAGCGGCCAGTCGTCTAGTACCAGCCAAGCCGAAACGGGTATAAAAGCTAAAATGCTGGCTGTGAGTGGTTTTTTACCATTCACTCAAGATGAGCATTTAGCACAATTATTTGCTATGGCCGAAGCCACCGAAAGTGGCGCCCGGGTTATTTATCGCATAAGTAACCACACAGCCAGTGCACTCGGTGTTAAACAAGTGCGTTTTAGCAGCAAAATTGAAGCGGTGGAGCAACAAACTACCCGACAATGGGCGATTAGTTTTACGCTTGTTGAATACCGATCAGTGCCGCAAAAAGTTGAAGAACGTACGCCCGATGCAACGGCCAATGTGCAGGGCGGTGATAGCGGTATTCAATATGCAAATATTAATCAGCATTTAACTGATAACTTTGCAGCGTTGAGAACCGTATAATGACAACCCCAAACGCTCGTTTTATTGCCCGCGCTTATATCAACGACTCAAAAGTTGATATGAAGGATCATTGGGTAGTGCTGCAATCATCAACGCCTGGTACATGCCAAATAACTGTTAATCAAAAAGCAGATAAGCTAGCACCGGTTAAAGTCGACCTTGGCTGGGGTGATATGGTTGATCGGGTATTTAATGGTTATGTTGAGCGTGCAATGCCATCGGTAAATGGTTGGTACACGCTATTTTGCCGCGAGTGGTCAGCATCACTCGCATATAATTTAAGTGTAATGCTACGCCAACCAACTATGCGCCAAGTGCTAGACGAAATAACAGCACAAACAGGTATTGAGTTTGTAATACCAAGCGCCGCTTATACAGATACAGCCATACCGTGCTTTTACTCTGATAGCTCCGGCTATGCCATGTTAAACAACATTGGCCGCGCGTTTAAGATTGATGACTTTGTATGGTATCAACAGGGCAACGGTAAAATTTACGTAGGCAGCTATGGCGATTCGTTTTGGTCAGATAAGCCAGTAAAAATTGCTAATGGCCTAATGACTGATCATCAAGCAGGTAAAACCGCCACAATGCCAGCAGCCCCAATGATACGCCCGAACGTAACCGCTAATGACGAACGCATAACCGCCGTTGAGTTTAAAGGCACTAACATGCAAATAAGTTGGTGATCATGGAAAAAGCAATCCACAGAATAATACGCAAACTATTCCCAGAACTAACAGGCCAACTGCATTTGCCGCGCTGGGGCAGAGTAGTTGCACTACCAGAACTACCAACCGAAGACGGCGAACGCGGCAGCGACCCGTTTTACCCGCGCTATGCAGTAGACGTACAACTCATTGACGAAAACGGCACAGACACCAAATCAAAACCACTTCAAGCAGTGCCATTACCATTACCAGGTGCAGGTGATAAAGCAGGCCGATTAGAACCGCCGGCTATTAATTCTATTGTAGAAATTGGCTTTGCTTATGGACGAGCAGATAAACCATTCATTAGAACAGTACTACCCTTTGGTTGGGACCTACCCGCAATCAAAGAAGGCGAAACCCGCACCCAAGTACGCGAAGGTGTATACCAACACATAGATGAACACGGCAACTTTGAAAACAAAACCGACGAGTCATTAAAAGACATCATCGGCAAATTAGCCGACCTACAATGCGAAACCCGTAAAGTAATAGCAACCAAAGAGCAAGAGCATAAAAGCCCTAAAACATGGATAGGCAGCGACAGCGAAAACGTACTCAAACTACTATCAGAGTTAATGGCCACAGTAAAAGATATAGCAACAGAATGCGCAACACATAAACACAGCCCAACAATGGCACCACCAACAACAGCCGAAGTGTTTACAAGTAAAGCAGATGAAGCAAGCGCCCAAAAATCTAGGCTAGACCCAATAACAAAGTAACACACAAGCCCCACAATCAAACCCAGCCAAGCGCTGGGTTTTTTATTGCCTGCCACTTGCTGCAGCAAAGATAACCACGTCAATACAAGCAAGGTAAGTTTAAGCCACATAAACCAGCCCCACACAGAATGTGCGCCACGAAATCCGCACTCTTCCTCACCCTCCTGCGCGCTCTTTATCGTTATTTTTTTACAGTTTTAAAGTACTTCATTTAAAGCGCCAGCCAGCGCCATATATAAGGTTTCTAGCAGATCAAAGATCTGAAAAGATCGAAGTTAATTTCACTGTTTTTCAGTTTAACCGACTGTAATTCATAAGGAATTAGAAATAATAAAACCATTAAACAACAACTTACCTAGTTTACGTGAGGTTTCAAAGATCAAAGTATATTTTATGAGTAATAACAAAATCAATATAAAACAACAGCTTAATTAAAAACAAAACTGAAATTTAAAAAGTTGGTTATTGAATTGGAAACTTTGAAAAGGAACGACAATATAGCGATTGGACTAATTAGATATAAATGTGAAAACAACAAAATATGCTCAAGGTTTTTAACCTCAAGCAGTAATGAGTAAGTTAAAGTTATTGGTTTAATTATCAAATGGGTCAAACCAGCCCAATTTAGGTAATTTGGGGAGTTTTGGCAGTGGTGGTAAAGGGGGGAGTGGTGGTAAAGGTGGTAATTTTGCTAACTTATTCATAGGCTGCGCTTTATTTGTTTTGCGGAGAATATAATTATTGTTAACAATTTCACCTATATAAACACCATTCGAGCTCCAAAGACTACCGTTATTATCGAACCAGCCTATGTACTTGCTATGTGTATCAAATAACCTGCCGTTTTTTTCAAAACCAAGGTGTTGCCCATTCCACTTAAAAAAATGATTTGCCATTAAATAAGATCTCCAATTTATGAGGTAGTTATAAAGTCCATATTAATTTTTGATATTAAATATAAATTCAATACTAAAAATATAATTACATAAAAATGATTAATGACATATAAGAAAAGATTTAGCTAGATAAACTTATCATGCAATTTATGCGGGAATAATTGCGTATAAACTTGCCACAAAATATTTAAATTACGGTGGCCCGTTACTTGGGCCACTTCTTCAATTGAATAACCTTTTTCAAATAAACGGCTAGCACCTTCACGGCGCAAATCGTGATAGCGTAAATCCTCAATGCCTAAAGCATTACGTACTCGTTGAAAACCAGCAGTAACAGATCGTGAGTTATACGGAAATATTAACCCGTCATTTCTAGGCTGTTTCATAGCAATATCAAACGAGCCAGCTAGCAAAGGTACAATCATATGATTACCTTCTTTTTTGCGTGGGTCTTTTCTATCGCGAACTAATATAGTTTTGTTATCCTCGTTCAAATCTTCCCAACGCAACTTACATATTTCACCAATACGCATACACGTTAAAATACTAAAATCTAAAATATCTAAAAAAGGAATACGTACTTTACCGTTAGGCCTGTAGTCCATGCGTTCTTTTAAACCATCGCGCAATTTATCTAATTCATTATCGGTAGGGCGGCGCGTTCGTTTTTGGCTTTTGCCAACTAAGGACATTTCAATGAGTACCGGCACCGCATCTTCAAATATTTTATAGTTAGCATCAATGTTCCAAACGGGACCGGCTTTTTTCATCACACTGCGTAAGTAAGCAACATCATGATAAATAGTCGCTGGGCCTGCACCAGCGCTACGCCTATTTTTGCAATGCTCAATTAAATCACTAGTACGTAACTCATTTGATAAAACCGATGCTATATCGCAATCAATCAGCATCTTAATTACAAATTGCTTAGTACGCCCAGTGGCATTCCATAAATCATGGTTTTCATAATACATATTCATAAGGGTGCCTAGTGTGACCGCCTGTTTTTTTTCAGTCACCCTAGAATACTCAATATCGTTAACTTGTTTCTTGCCCCAACTTTCAGCCAGCACTCTTTTGCTGAATGTTTTACTTTCATTGTGTATAATCTTGCCCTTAGACTTTTCGCGTACTACGCACTTATAGCGGTAGTCGCCTGAAGCAAGACAGCGTTTTTCGATATTATATGAAGCCATGATTTAACCCTAAGTTATTGATCAGTCCAACCCCGCGAGGGTGACTATAGGGTGACTGTATATCGAAACTCGCAGCGATTCAAGGAAATTCAAGGTAATTCAGACTATATGAATAACACACTAAATAAGGGCTCAAGCCCAGTAGTAGCAGGTGATACAGGGTTTAGACGGTTTAGCGTGGCGCCTATGCTTGATTGGACTGATCGCCATTGTCGTACTTTTCATCGCAAAATGACTAAACATACTGTGCTTTATACTGAAATGATAACCACAGGAGCTATCTTATTTGGTCGAGGCGACTACTTACATTTTAATAAACACGAAGGCCCAGTGGCGTTGCAGCTTGGTGGCTCTGATCCTAAAGCGCTTGCGCAATGTGCAAAATTAGCCGGTGAGCGTGGTTATGACGAAATAAATTTAAATGTAGGTTGCCCGTCAGACAGAGTTCAAAATGGTCGATTTGGCGCATGTTTAATGGCTGAACCTCAATTAGTTGCGGACTGTGTTGCAGCAATGAAAAACGAAGTAAACATTCCTGTTACCGTTAAAACGCGCATTGGCATTGATGAGCAAGATTCGTATGAGTTTTTATGTGCGCTAATTGAAGCGTCCCATAAAGTAGGGTGTGATGACTTTATTATTCATGCTCGTAAAGCATGGCTCAATGGTTTAAGCCCAAAAGAAAATCGTGAAGTTCCACCGCTTGATTACCTACGTGTTTATCAACTTAAAAAAGATTATCCGCAACTCGATTTAAGCTTAAATGGCGGTGTTAAAACAATTGAGCAGAGCCTAGAACATTTACAACATATCGATGGTGTAATGATTGGGCGTGAAGCTTACAGTAACCCATTTATGCTCAATGACGTTGATGAGAAAATTTATGGTGATGCTGCAAACACACAATCACGCCACGACGTAGTGCGCTCAATGTACAGCTACATTGAAGAAGAAATGCGTTTGGGTGCTAATTTTTGGCATATTGCACGTCACATGCTCGGTATTTTTCAGGGGCAGCCTGGTGCACGAGGCTTTAGGCGCCACCTTTCTGAAAGTGGTCACGGGAAGCAAGCTGATTTATCGGTAATGGATAAAGCATTAAGCTTTGTACCAGAATAAAGCTAAGCTTTAAAAATTCTAAATTTAAGCCACTTTCGAGTGGCTTTTTTGATCCTAAAAATTAGTCAAAATCATAATTTATTG
This sequence comes from Pseudoalteromonas sp. MelDa3, assembly GCF_002863625.1. NCBI lineage: Bacteria > Pseudomonadati > Pseudomonadota > Gammaproteobacteria > Alteromonadales > Pseudoalteromonadaceae > Pseudoalteromonas > Pseudoalteromonas sp. MelDa3. The sequence continues at coordinate 101,254 of NZ_PJBR01000007.1, forward strand.
GCCAATTACACTCTATATTGTTCAGCTTGAAGTCACTAAAATTTAGATGGCTTATTATTTATCACCTTGATTTTAAGTGTTTTATTTTTGTTTTGATGGACTTGGCACAACTCTTGGAATCTTCTTGTTGAAATTAATTAAAAATCAACAGGAGAATACCATGGGAATATTTAACCGCGTAAATGACGTTATTCAATCAAACATTGTGGCTATGCTTGATAAAGCAGAAGACCCTGAAAAACTTTTAAACCTAATGCTTAACGACATGCAAGATGCGTTGAATGAGTGTCGTAGTACAGCTGCTGCTTTATTGTGTGAAGAAAAAATAATTAATCGTCAAATTGATACTAAAAAAACAGAATTAGCAGCTTGGCAAGTTAAGGCTGAACATGCGGTTGAAAAAGGCAGTGATAACCTTGCTAAATCTGCTTTACTTGAAAAGCAGCGCGTTAACGAAAGCATTGTAAATAAGAAAACTCAGTTAGAAACTTTGCAAGAGTCTATCGCAAAAATTAAAGTTGATTGTGAGCGCCTGCAGCAAAAAATAGTAGAAGCTAAAACGAAGCAAGCACAATTAGTTAAACGCCATGATGTAGCAGCTGCAAGAAAAAAGATAAGTACAACGTTACAAAGCGACAAAGTAGCTAATGCATTATCTCGGTTTGAGCAAGTTGAGCAACGTGTAGAAAGTATTGAAGCCCAAATAGAAGCGTATGAGTTAACCGACTCTGCAAATACGACTGCTGCACAAATTGAAGCCTTAGTTAAAAATGAAAAAATAGATGCTGAGCTAGCTCAGTTGAAAACAAGTTTAAAAACTGATTTAAAACAGACTGCTTAAGGAGAAGATTATGAATAGCTTTAATCGCCAACGTGGTTGGTATAAAGATACGTTAAATAAAAAAATATCAGGTGTATGTAGTGGTTTGGCGCATCGATTAGATTTTCCGGTGTGGGCAACGCGCTTAGTAACTATTTTATTATTTTTAAGCTTTCCGTTTGCAGTTGCTCTTGGTTATTTTATTGCGCATTGCTGCCTTGAAAATAAAGAGTATTAATACCAATAGGCATAAATATTTGAACAATTTAACGAATTAAATCACTCTATAACGTTGTTAAAATTTATATGTATAACAACTAGATATAAAAACTTTTGCCTAGTTATAGCGCAATTTGCTTATCGTTAAATAAACCCCGTATATAAGCCGGTTGGTATAAGGAGAATTACTATGAAAGCTTTGGCAGTATGTGTAATTATCTATTTATTACTGTTTACTGATTTAATAGCGTTTGTGCATGTCGACTCTTGGCAGTTGCCGTTATGGATTGCTGATATTAGCTGGGCTGGGCTCGAGCTTGTAGGTGCTTTGGCCGCAATTGTTGCTGTAGTTGCTGTAGTGGCTTTAATTACTATGGGATTAGTTGGTGCAGGTGTAGTGGCATTAGCAGGGACTTTTTTAGCGCTTTTATTCGGATCTATAATGATTGCATGGCCGTTACTATTTGTTGCAGTGTTGTGTTGGCTTGTTGCCGATAACAAAAAAGTAGCCTCTTAATCCTTAATTTGACTGACTATTATAGGTTAACTATGTTAAATTTAGCCTGTAATTTAAAGTTTTCATAAGGATAAGAATGATGACGAAACTATGTTTTTCGATGGCTTCTGCATTACTATTTAGTTTTTTTTCGTCATCGTTGGCGGCGCACTCAGGGCACGAACATGCTTCTGATGTGGCTGTACTCGAAGTAGCTAACGCGCAAGTTAGAGAGTTTTTACCTGGCAGTACTTCAACTGCAGGTTACTTAACGCTTACTAATCACGGCGGAACATTAGCAACTTTAACTAAGGCAACGCTTGATGGCTTGGGCCGTGTTGAAATACACGAGCACTCACATGTAGACGGCATGATGAAAATGCAACAAGTTAAATCGGTTGAAATTAAAGCGCATGAAAGTGTCAGTTTTCAACCTGGCGGTTATCATTTAATGGTATTTGAACCACAAGAACCATTAAAAGTAGGGCAAGAACGTAAACTCACGCTATATTTTAGTGACGGTAATCGCTTATTTACTAATGCTCAAGTCGTGTCGCTTGAAGCGCAAGCTAAACAGTCGAAACCTTCTACTCAACACGCTCACCATTAGGAGTACACATGTCGCAACATAAAGGAAAAATAGCAGGAATAGTTGTTTTACTGCTTATCATTTTTTACGCAATTGCTGTTTATTGGAGCACTGAACCTTCACGTTTTGACGTTGTTGCAAACGCGAAAGAGCAAGCGCAGCTTCGTAATGAAAAAATAGTAACGGGTTATGTAACTACTTCTACATTGATTACAGTAGCCAATACCTTACTCGATAAACCGGGTGGCTACTTATCAAATGATGTAATACCACCAAGTATTATTATGGATGATATGCCAGCGTGGGAATATGGCGCACTAGAAATGGTACGTGATTTATCGCTTTCTATGCGAAAAGATTTTAGCCGTTCTCAATCACAATCAACGGAACATGAAGCCCTTAAAAAGGCGCAGCCGCAGTTTAATATAAGCTCTGAGGCATGGGCATGGCCAAGTGCCGAAGGTGAGTACCAAAAAGGTATTGACTACTTAATGGTATATCGTGGACAAATTGCTAATGAGCATGAGCGCGATAGCCAATTTTACGCACGAGCAGATAACTTACGTAGTTGGCTTAAAGAAGCTGAAAAACGTTTAGGTAGCTTAAGCCAACGTTTAAGTGCGAGCGTAGGCCAGGAAAAAGTGAACACCGATTTAGCAGGTAATTCATCTAATAAACAAGCAACTCTTGCACCACTGCAGCAGCAAGTAAGAACACCGTGGTTAGAAATTGACGATGTGTTTTACGAGTCGCGCGGTGCAACTTGGGCATTACTGCATTTTTTACAAGCGATAGAGTATGACTTTAATGACGTACTTGAAAAGAAAAATGCACGTGTAAGCTTACAACAAATCATACGTGAACTTGAGGCAACCCAAGAAACAGTGTGGAGCCCACTTATTTTAAACGGGAATGGTTTTGGCTATGTTGCTAACCACTCTTTAGTTATGGCAAATTATATTTCTAGAGCCAATGCGGCTTTAATCGAACTTAGCGAACTACTAGCTCAAGGATAAAAAATGAAAAAGTATTGTTTAGCAGCAGCCCTTTCAATGGCATGTTTAGCACCAGCAGCGCAAGCTGACACTCTACTAGGTTTATACGTAGGTGTTGATGGATGGAAGTCAGATAACGATGGCCAATTTTCTTACAAAAATAATGCATCTCAAGATTTTAATTTTGAAGATGAGACTTTTGTAAGTTATTACGCGGCGCTTGAGCACCCAGTACCGTTAGTACCAAATATCAAATTAAAGTATACAGAGCTTGAGTTAAATGGTTCTGCGCTGCTTGCAGATACATTTAGCTTCAATGGTTCTGATTATGTTGTTGGTTCTACTGTAAATACGATAAGTGATTTAACGCATATTGATTATATTTTTTATTATGAAATTTTTGATAATGACTTAATTTCAATAGACCTAGGTTTAAATGCTAAACAGTTTGACGGTGATATTGTTGTAAGTGGCACTACCCAAAATGGTGGTACTAACTTTACCGAAACCAAAGACTTCTCTGGTTTTGTTCCTCTTGCATACGGCCGTGCCGAAGCTGGCTTACCATTTACTGGTTTAAGTGTATTTTTTGAAGGTAGCTTTTTGGCTATTGACGACAGTAAAGTACAAGATTATCAAGTAGGCGTAGCGTGGGAACTTATTGATAACCTAGCAGTGGATGTTGCTGTTAAAGCAGGTTACCGCTCTATGGTATTAGAACTTGATGATGTAGATGATATTACTACTGATATTGATGCATCTGGCCCATTTGCGGGTATTCAGGTTCATTTTTAATTAGTATTTTCTAATTAAACAAAGCGTGGCATATTATTTTATTGCGTGCCACGCTAAATCAAACTCTCCCTCTAGCGCATTATTAATCAACTGCTTATAGACCTTATTGACAGGGAAATTAATGAGTTTAGATAGCTCATCACCTGTTTGAGTAAATTTGTAATAGCTTAATACCAAATCACTACTCTTTGCTTTTAACGTTACTTTTTGCGATAAAAATGAAAGGGTAAGTTCTTGCCCCGCTTTAAGCACTGCAGATTCAATTTCTTTTCTATACAGTAAATTAAGATCCATGAGCGTTAAAATATCAGGAAAGCTAATGCCCGTTTTTCCTAAATTTAGAGATACTTTATTGCCTTTTCGTAGCAAATCAAACAAAGATGGTTTTTTGTAAAAACCGAGTAATATAAAGTGGCTGTCGTCTTTTTCGTTATAGCCTGAGAGCGACACACATTTTTGCAAAGAGTCTGCTTCTCGCTGTGTCATATGCTTTAAAGTTTGTAGGCTTTTAATTGAAAACGTACCAGGGTTAAGTGTTTCTCCTGTTAAAATTTTTGCCCATAAAATTTGCATTGATTCATTAGAAGTATCTTCACACAGAGCTATAAAATGCTCTACCCAATCAACATCGGGCTGTTTACTACTTGCTACATCAGGGCAAAACCCCATAGCCATTGCTAAAATTGATTCTATATTTTGTTGTTGTTTAATAAGTAATAAATCTTGGCGTTTTTGAGCGCGAGCTAAAACAGAGTTTTCACTGTTAATATGATAAAGCGGCTTAATTTGGCCCTTAATATCGTAACTTTGCTCGTTAGTAGGTAGTACACCGTTACTACCTACTTTTGTTATAGGGTAACCAAGTAAGGATTCGATGATGTTGGCAAGATTAATTCTCGCCTGTGCTGTTTTGACTGTCATGACTGTGCATTATCCTTTGTGGATCACTAAGCTGTGCAACAGTTTGAAGGTTATTTAACCCCAGTGAAACTGTATTACTGAGTACGTACTCGCTTAAAATTGCAGTGTAACCAGATATTAAAGGAGCAGTTGTTTGACCTTTAATATTACATATTAACGTAACTATACCGTTTTGCTCGCTAAGGTTAAATGTACCTCTAATAATATGTTCAGCATTTAAAAGTATGTTGAAGCTGACTTTATTTTGGCTTACCGAAGTTATGATCATTTCACCATACCCCCATTTTCCTTTCCAAGACTGATGAGCCCCTAGGCCAGAACTGGGTTCGCCCAAAGTAAAACGTATGCTGGGGTCTACTTTTTCCCATGGAGACCATTTTTGCCATTGGCTAAAGTCGGTGATAAGCGGCTTTATTACTTTAAGATTGGCATTAATTTCGATTGTTTTATTTACACTATAACTTTGAGGCAGTATTAGCCCTACCAGTGCCAATACTAATAGTAATAACAGTACGCATTTGATTAATATTTTTAATGGTTTAATAAGCACACCTTTTATTAGTTTTTCAAGTTGAAATACAACAACTTTTTATTAATCGACTATAGTATGAATTAGATTATAAACCAAAAATAATTTATTGATTGCTACTTAGGAGAGCGAATGTCGTCAGATCAAAACGATTTTTTATTTTTTGAACAAGATTTTGAAGACGATGCTGTTGTTGAGCAGACTAAGTTTTGGGATATTTTAATTGTTGATGACGAACCTGAGATTCATTCTGTAACAAAATTAGCTTTGTCTGGCGTTGAGTTTTTAGGGGCTGGCTTGCGATTTCACGATGCTTATTCGGGTGTAGAAGCAATAGAAGTGCTAGCTAAAAATAAAAATATTTCGGTTATTTTTTTAGACGTTGTTATGGAAACTGACGATGCCGGTTTGCAGGTTGTAAAAAGGGTGCGTGACGAATTAAATAATCAACATGTAAGAATTATTTTAAGAACAGGGCAAGCAGGTATTACACCAGAAGAAAAAGTAATACGAGAATACGACATAAATGACTATAAAACGAAAACAGAGCTGACTCGTTCTAAGTTAGTAACTTCGCTTATAACCGCTATTCGCTCATACGAGCAGGTATGTCAGCTTGAATATCAAAGTGATGCAATGAACACGATTGTTTCAGCATCAAAGTCTATTTTAGGACTTACTGATGTTAAGCAATTATGCAAAGAAATCATCAAGCACATGAGTATTATTTTAAAATGTTCACCTAGAGGGCTTGTTTGCAGTAAGTTAGATGGCGATGATTTTATTCAGGTCTTAGGTGGTTGCGGGCATTACGAAAGCTATTTTGGTAAAAAATTAATTAATGTTGATAGCAAAGTATTTGAACAAGTTGAGTCGTGTTTTGGTTTGTCAAAGCACCAACACATAGACTCAAGTTCAACATTTATATTAAAAAGTAAGCATCGAAAAGCGGCTTTATATATAGAGTGCGACCACATTCCCTTACAAGCACAGCTACAATTTGCTGAAATTTTCTTAACTAATGTAAGTGTAGCACTTGATAACATAAGGTTATTTGTAAAGTTAAGAGATGCTGCTTATAAAGATGTGCTTACTGGTATTTCAAATCGTACTAACTTTATTGAGCGTGTGGTGAGTTATCAAAAGCCACACGTGAACGATCATGTATTTGTATTACTTGATGTAGTTAATTTTGCAGATATTAATAACGGCTTAGGGCAAGAGGTCGGCAATAAAGTATTAATTGGCATTGTGCAAAGGTTAAGAGAAAATTACCCAACAGCTAAATTACTATCACGTATTGGCGCTGATGTTTTTGGTTTTATTATTCGCCAAGACGAATTTGACTTAAAAAAGTTGAATGAGCAATTAGGTATTTCATTTTACGCAGAAGAACATTTACTCCCTATCGATTTTAGAGTGGGCTTATGCCAACAACAAGACTTTCAAAGTAGCGGTATTGATACACTGAAAGTTGCTTATATTGCACTTGACCAAGCTAAAAAAGCAAAGCATAAAGAAGGCGTTTATTACAATATTGATATGCAAGATAAGATGGCTTGGCGGATAGGGATTATTAGGCAGTTACGTCATGACTTTGCTCGAAATAAATTAGAGGTATGGTACCAACCTCAACTTGCACTAGATGACTTATCGCTAATTGGATGTGAGGCATTATTACGCTGGCCGGCAAGTGATGGCGTGTATATATCGCCGGCTGTGTTTGTGCCACTTGCAGAGGATGCGGGCTTAATTGTTGATATAGGGCAGTGGGTATTAGAACAAGCTTGCCAACAGCAAAAGCGCCTAGAAAATATGGGCACAGAAATTTGTATTGCAGTTAATGTGTCTGTCCCACAGTTTAAAGTAAAAGGTTATGCGCAAACTGTTAAAAATACATTGTTAAAATATGGTGTTAAGCCAAAAAACATAGAATTAGAAATCACCGAGAGCGTAGTAATGGATGAGCTGGAAACGGTTATTAGTACGCTAAGTGAGCTAAAAGAACTCGGAATGGAAGTTGCTATTGATGACTTTGGTACTGGTTTTTCGTCGCTGAGTTACATTCAAAGTTTACCTTTGGATCGGTTGAAAATAGATCGTGCATTTATTAAAGATTTACCAAATGATGACACTGGCGCTATTGCTGCCTTAGTTATATCTCTTGGTGCTAAGTTGGGCTTAAAAACGATTGCTGAAGGGGTCGAAACACAAGAGCAAGCCCAGTTCTTAAAAAATTTAGGATGCGATGAAGTACAAGGTTTTATGTATGCTAAACCCATGCCTGAAAATGAATTAATAGAATTTATAAATAAACGCTAAAAAGATTAACTTATTATTTAAGCTAATGAACGATTTAGAATTTAAGGCGCGATATGCTTTGACTACTTTGTATATATAAACAATTTAGTAGGGTATAATTCGCGCCTTTTGTTATTCTACGGCCACAATTATGAGCACACTCAAAGCTAAGCGCGCCTTATTTTCATACCCTAAATACTGGGCTGAATGTTATGGCACCGCGCCATTTTTACCAACTACACGTGAAGAAATGGATGCACTTGGCTGGGATAGCTGCGACATAATAATAATTAGTGGCGACGCGTACGTCGATCATCCTAGTTTTGGTATGGCGGTAATTGGCCGTGTACTTGAAGCGCAAGGTTTTAGAGTGGGTATTATTGCCCAGCCAGCATGGGACTCTAAAGATGCATTTATGGAACTAGGCAGACCGAATTTATTTTTTGGTGTAACAGCTGGCAACATGGATTCGATGATCAATCGCTATACAGCTGAAAAGCGTATGCGCCACGATGATGCTTACACGCCAGATAACGTAGGTGGTAAACGTCCAGATCGCGCCGTAATGATTTACTCGCAAAAATGCCGTGAAGCATACAAAGGTATCCCAATTGTTATTGGCGGTATTGAAGCCAGCCTTCGTCGTATAGCTCATTACGACTATTGGCAAGAAAAAGTACGTCGCAGTATTTTGTTTGATGCAAAAGCTGATATTTTAATTTACGGTAACGCAGAGCGTCCGTTAGTTGAAGTTGCACACCGTATTGCCGCAGGCGAAACAATGGATACTATTCAAGATATTCGCGGCACGGCTGTTATCAGAAAAGAACCTTTACCAGGTTGGCGTGGAAGTGACTCCACCGCTATAGATAAAATTGGTAAAATCGACCCTATTCCAAATCCATACGGCGCTGATGATGTTGGCTGTAGTAAATCTGAATTTAAACAAGCGGGTATAGACTTAAAGGCAGAAGCTGCAAAACCAATTATGGTTCAGCCTGCGCGACCTAAGCCATGGGAAAAAACTTACGTTAAGTTACCTGCTTATGAGCAAGTAAGTGTTAACAAACCTTTATACGCCCACGCTTCGCGTATTCTACATCAAGAAACAAATCCTGGTTGTGCAAGAGCACTGTTTCAGCGACACGGCGATCGTTCTATTTGGGTAAACCCGCCAGCATACCCATTAGAAACACATGAGATGGATGCTGTGTTTGGTTTACCGTATCAGCGTATTCCTCATCCAAGTTACGGCGACTCTAAAATTCCTGCTTACGACATGATAAAAACGTCAGTTAATATTATGCGCGGTTGTTTTGGTGGGTGTTCGTTTTGCTCAATTACGGAGCATGAAGGGCGTATTATTCAAAGCCGTTCGCAAGAATCAATTATTGAAGAAATTGAACAGATTAGAGATAAAGTACCCGGTTTTACTGGTGTTATTTCTGATTTAGGTGGTCCAACGGCAAATATGTATAAACTGCGTTGTACGAGCAAAAAGGCAGAAAGTACCTGTAGACGTTTATCATGTGTGTATCCTGAAATTTGTAAGCATATGGATACAGATCATACGCCAACAATAGACTTATATAAAAAAGCACGTGAAGTTAAGGGTATCAAAAAGGTATTGATTGCTTCTGGAGTTCGTTACGACTTAGCTGTACGCGACCCGCGTTACGTTAAAGAATTAGTAACGCATCATGTAGGTGGCTACTTAAAAATAGCGCCAGAGCATACAGAGGATGGTCCATTATCAAAAATGATGAAACCAGGTATGGGTGCGTACGATCAATTTAAAGAATTATTTGATAAGTACTCTAAAGAAGCCGGTAAAAAGCAGTATTTAATTCCTTACTTTATATCTGCTCACCCAGGGACAAAAGATGAAGACATGGTAAACATGGCTTTATGGCTTAAATCAAACGACTTTAAGCTTGATCAGGTACAAAATTTTTACCCATCACCGATGGCTAATGCGACGACTATTTACCACACAGAAATGAACTCTTTACGTAATATAAAAAACAATACAGAAGTTGTTCCAGTACCTAAAGGTGCTCGCCAACGTAGATTACATAAAGCTATTTTACGCTACCATGATGCAGCAGGTTGGCCGATGATACGTGAAGCACTGCGTAAAATGGGTAAAGCTAATTTAATTGGTAAAGGGCCTAACTGTTTAGTGCCTGAAGAAGGGCGTGATGAAAAAGCAGGTAAAGGTGGCAGTAAAGGCGGACGTCCTGCACTAACGCGACATACCGGTTTTAGCCAATTTAAAAAGGCAAACACTAAACCAAAAGTAGGCGGTAATCGTCAAAGTACACGTTAGTGATTCAATCTAATAACAACTAGTAGATTAGTTTAATTACGCTAAGGTTTTTTAAAACCTTTTTAATATGTAAATTAAGTAAACCTTGCTCTTTATTATCTATATTATTGTAGGTGATAAAGAGCGAGCTTTTAGAAACCCCTCTTGAGATAGCACATATTTAGTGCCTATATACTTGCAGTTAGTTTTTTCTTAAAACGTTGATGATAACCACAAACGTAATTTAAGTGACCATAACGGCTGAATGCCTGTTAGCCCTTGCGTCATTTTATTATCTTTTAAGATTATATAAGATGGCGTGACTTGCCCTTGCCAATCGGCAAATATCTCACCGTGTTGATCGTTGACAGTGGTAAAACTGTAGCCATGATCATTTAGATACTCATGTAGTTTTTGATCCGAGCCTGATTTTATTGCGATGCTCACGACAGGGTAGTTATTCTCGTTTGCGAGTTCGTTTATGGAAGGGGAGGTAATGCTACAAATAGGGCACCAAGTTCCCCAAAAATAGACAAGTGTTGGTTTATCTTGGCTCATTGCTGACAAATCAATGTTTTGCCCTTTATAATCTATTAATTGTAATTGAGGATTTGCTGGCATAACAGGTTGTCGCCACCAATTTACAGCGTTATAAATTACGAACAATATGAAACCATATATCAACACACTTTTTAATATTGATAAGCCTTTTTGTTTTGGCGTTTTTTTAGGTGTGTCTTTTTTATTTTTGGTATCCGTTGTCATAGTTGCAGCTTTACTCTAAGTGTTTTTTACTTTAGTTATTTGCAAAAGTTTCTAATTTAAACCAGCAACCAGGTAGCAGTACCTAAAAAGGCGAATATACCCACAATGTCTGTAATTGTAGTTAAAACTACACTACCTGCAAGAGCGGGATCTATATTCATCTTTTTAAGAATAATAGGGATACTCGCACCAGCAACACCTGCCACCACTAAGTTCATAAACATAGCGAAGGCGAGTACGCCACCAAGCATAAAGTCCCACTGCCATAGGGCAATAACACCTGCTATTAACAACGACCACAAAACACCGTTTAACGCGCCAATAGCAAGCTCTTTCATCATCAAGAAACGTTGGTTAGTTTGATTAATATGACCTACCGCAATACCACGGATAACAAGCGTTAATGATTGGCTACCTGCAACACCGCCCATAGAAGGGACAATACCGTTTAGTACAGCTAAAATAGGGAGCACATCTAAAGTGCCTTCAAAAAAGCTAGCTACAAAAGCAGCTGCAAGTGCAGTTAGTAAGTTGACACCTAACCAGACTGAGCGTTTTTTAGAGCTTTTTAGTACTGGCGCAAAGGTATCTTCTTCATCATCAAGACCGGCTAAGCCCAACAAACTATGCTCAGCATCTTCTCGGATTACGTCAACGATGTCATCGATAGTGACACGACCAAGGAGCTGATCGTTATCATCAACTACGGGGGCCGATATCCAATTATGACGTTCAAATAATTGCGCGACTTCACTTTCATCCATTGAGATTGGAATGGATTCACAATCTTCATCCATTAAATCGCGAACAATCTTTTCTGGCGGGTTAGTTAATAATGTACTCAGCGATAAAGCGCCTATAAAGCAGTTATGCTTATCAACAACGTACAAGTCATCGGTACCTTCTGGTAACTCGCCACGTAGCCTAATATACCTAAGTACAACATCAAGCGTAACATCAGGGCGAATGGTCACCGTATCGGTGTTCATTAGCGCGCCAGCAGAACGCTCTTGATACGAAAGTGCTTGTGTTGCACGTTCACGGTCTTGAATGTCCATCGCGCTAACAACGTCTTTATAGACGGTGTCTGGCAGACTACGTAATACTTCACCTAAGTCATCGTGGCCCATATCTTCTGTTGCGGCTGCAATGTGCTTAGGTTCCATTTGGGCAATAATGCCTAAACGAACATCTTCTGAGAGTTCTTCAAGAACATCGCCTTGCACATCAGGATCAACCAACTGCCAAAGGAGTCGGCGAATTTTATGCGGTGATGATTCTAATAATAATGCGGTATCACAAGGAGCTGTTTTTGCGAGCATGCGCCTAACTTGAACAAATTGACCACTATTGAGTGACTTAGTCACCTGTTTTAGTTGCTGTAGTGGGTAATCTTGTTCAAAAGCTTCAGGCATTGGCGTCCTTTATAAATTTTTATATTACTTTATGGGGAGAGGTGAGTTAACTGGCGTTACTAACCGTATTTATTTTATATATCTGTTTTAGTTGGGGCATTAGTAATGCGAGCATTATTTTTATAACTGTTTATTCTTGTTCATTAAAACGTTGTGCTATTAATTCTCCAACAGCATGCAAAGCTTGCTCAGAATCGGGGCCTTTGCATACAACTTTAACTTCTTTTCCTTGGCTACTTTCAAGTAACATTAGTGCAAGTACGCTATCGCCTGCGGCTTCTTTGTCATCTTGGAATAATGTGATTGTAGCATCAAATTGTACTGCTAATTGCGCAAGCACAGTAGCTGCTCTGGCGTGTAAGCCTAATTTGTTTTTTATTAAAAAAGTGTCTTCACAATGCATAACTTACTCTACCTAAGCTGAACAGGTGATTATTCAGCTATATTATTTTTCTTGTTCGCGATGGCGAATTTTTACATTGGGATGTGTCATTGCAAAACTTTCACCAATAGTTTGCGCTAAATATACAGAGCGATGTTGTCCGCCAGTACACCCAATGGCAATGGTTAAATAACTGCGGTTATTTCGCTCTAAGTGCGGTAACCACGTTTGTACAAATGTTTGAATTTGCCATGTGAATTTTTGCACTATGCTGTGATTGGCCAAATAATCTTTAACGGGTTGATCTAACCCATTTAAAGGTTTTAATTCAGGTTCCCAATGTGGATTTGGTAAAAAGCGTGCATCAAATACATAATCAGCTTCTTTTGGTATGCCGTGTTTAAAACCAAACGATTCAAACGTGACAATCAGTTGCTTATCTTTTTTACCTAAAATCTTTTCACGAATAGATTCAGCAAGTTGATGAACGCTTAAATCAGTCGTATCTATCATAAAGTCGGCGCGGGTGATTAATACATCAAGTAATTCTTTTTCTTTTTTGATGGCTAAATCAAGAGGCAACGAGTCAATTGATAGTGGGTGTAATCTACGAGTTTCAGAAAAACGTTTGATCAATGTTTGATCGTCGCTATCTAAATAAAATAACGTAGGTTTTGCAAAGCCAGGCAAGTATTCAAGAATATCGTTAAATTCATCTTGTTGTTTAGGGATGTTCCGCACATCAATGCTAACAGCAATTTTATCGTAGCTATCAGACACACTGCGAACTAATGAAGGAAGCAAGTTAACTGGAATATTATCTACGCAATAATAACCTAAATCTTCTACAACGCGTAAAGCAACCGACTTTCCAGAACCAGAACGGCCGCTTATGATAATTAACTCCATTTAACACCCTTTATAAAACTATGATTGATTGACAATAACTTGGTAAAGCTCAGCATCTGATTTTGCACTGCGTAACTGTTTACAAAAATCTTTGTTGTTTAGTTTATCAGCAATAGTTGCTAGAGTCTTTAAGTGCTGCTGGTTATCGCCATCTGGTACGATGAGTGCGACGAAAATATCAACAGGGCGATTATCGATTGCATCAAAATTTATTGGAGTTTCGCTAACGAGTACTAAAGCCAAAGGCTCTTCTGCACCGCTCATTCTTCCATGAGGAATGGCAATGCCACGCCCTATACCTGTACTACCCAATTTTTCTCTGCTCATTAAAGCATTAAGAATATCTTGTTGCGGTAAATACGGAAGTTTGTCGTGAGCAAGTTCGCTAATGAACTCTAAAATTCTTTTTTTGCTATTAAAAAGGACCGCAGCTTTGCTGCAGTCCTGGCATATAAGTGAGCTTAATTTCATCATATTAGTGTCGAGCAAGCTTCTCTTTGTGTTTAATTACTTGTCGATCGAGCTTGTCGATCAACGAGTCAATGGCGGCATACATATCTTGATGTTCTGTAGAGGCAAATAACTCAGCACCGCTTACGTGTATGGTGGCTTCTGCTTTTTGATTTAATTTTTCTACATCGAGAATGACATGAACATTATTAATATGATCAGAGTGTCTTTCTAGCTTCGCAAATTTGGTATTAATATAGTCTCTTAGTGAATCGGTTAATTCTACGTGACGACCAGTTAAGTTTAGTTGCATAAGCATTACCCTCTTTTTTTTGCGTCTTAAATCAAACTTTTACGTTGATTTGACGGTGGAATAGCCAGAGATTCGCGGTATTTTGCGATTGTACGTCTCGCTACTTTAATTCCTTGCTCAGCCAATATATCCGCTATTTTGCTATCACTCAATGGTTTTGCTGAGTTTTCTGCTGCGATTAATTTTCGGATAAGCGCACGGATTGCTGTAGATGAACATTCACCACCGTTTTCGGTGCTTACATGGCTTGAGAAAAAATATTTAAGCTCAAATATACCACGGGGTGTGTGCATATACTTTTGGGTTGTTACGCGCGAAATTGTTGATTCGTGCATTTCTACCATTTCAGCAACATCATTTAAAACCATTGGTTTCATGGCTTCAGGACCGTGTTCAAAAAAGCCTTGTTGTTGCTTAACAATACAATTTGTTACTTTTAATAGCGTGTCGTTTCTACTTTCTAAGCTTTTAATAAACCATTTAGCTTCTTGTAAATGCGAGCGAATAAACTGGCTGTCACCACTGGATTTTACAGTGCGAGACATTGCCGCGTATTGGCTATTAACACGAATTTTAGGCATGCTGTCTGGGTTTAACTCAACAACCCAGCGGCCTTTAATTTTTTTAACTGACACATCAGGAATAACATACTCAGATTCTTCTCTTACAATAGTATCTGCAGGTTTAGGGCTAAGAGTATGTATTAATGTCATTACTTCCTTAAGCTCTTCTTCTTTGAGCTTAGTTTTCTTCATTAATGTACGATAGTCACGAGCAGCTAATAAATCAATATGCTCGGTTAAAATCATTTTTGTTTCATTAATGTAAGGTGTTTCTTTATCAAACTGGTTAAGCTGAATACACAAACACTCTTGTAAACTACGTGCAGCAATACCAACAGGATCAAACAGTTGGATGCGTTTTAATACAGCTTCAATTTCATCAAGTTCGACTTCGTTATCATCTTCGTTTTCTTGATTAAAGCTTTCTAAAATCTCTTCGCAGCTTAGTGTTAAAATACCTGAATCATCGACGGCTTCTACAATCGCAATAGCAATAGCTTCGTCTGTAGGGCTAAATGGCGTTAGTTGTAACTGCCACATTAAATACTCATGGAGCGTTTCAGTAGAGGCGCCTTGGTATATTGATTCGTCTTCAGGCATCGGACCCGATGATGCTGCTGGGGCGGCACTCATGTACTCATCCCAACTAACATCCATAGCCATGTCGTCACTTAGCGTGTCTTTTGCAAGTGCTTCACCACTATCTTGTTCGTATTCACTTGGAGCATCATCGGCAGATGCGCTAACAGTTATGTCATCTGTATCTGCTTTTTGCTCGTTTTTACCTGCAGCGTCTTCTGAATAGTCTGCTTCTTCAACCTCTAATAGCGGGTTGCTGTCGAGAGCTTCTTGTATTTCTTGCTGGAGATCCAATGTACTGAGTTGCAACAAACGAATAGCTTGTTGCAGCTGTGGAGTCATTGTAAGTTGCTGGCCCATGCGCAGCTGTAGTGATTGCCTCATGTATCTCTAACAATCCTTTTATGTTGTTATAATTAATACTAGCAGATGCTTAAAGACATGGCGTAAATGTTACAGCCTAAATTGCTCGCCTAAGTAAACATCGCGTACTGTTTTATCATTTAATACGTGTTCTGGAGTACCTGATGCAATCAGCTCCCCATGAGAAACAATGTAGGCTTTTTCACAAACATCAAGGGTTTCTCTTACGTTATGATCGGTAATTAATACACCAATCCCACGATTTTTAAGATGTTCTATTATTTTCTTTATGTCTAATACCGAAATCGGGTCAACACCTGCAAATGGTTCATCCAGTAATATAAATTTAGGATCTGCTGCCAGCGCACGTGCTATTTCAACACGACGACGTTCGCCTCCTGACAATGCCATACCTTGGCTATCACGAATGTGTTGTATGCTAAATTCATCTAATAATTTATCGAGAGTGTCTTCTCTAGCTTGTTTATTTAACTCTTTGCGCGTTTCTAAAATGGCCATTAAGTTTTGATAAACAGTCAGCTTTCTGAATATTGAAGACTCTTGCGGTAAGTAGCCAATGCCTAATCTAGCACGACTATGCATAGGTAAAAGAGTAATATCGTTATCGTCTATCGATATTTTACCTTTGTCGCTAGGTACAAGTCCTACTATCATATAAAACGTGGTGGTTTTACCTGCACCGTTAGGGCCAAGTAAGCCAACAATACTGCCAGCTTTGACTTCAAGGCCGACGTTTTTTACAACTTCACGGCCTTTATAGCTCTTTGCTAATAGTTCAGCTTTTAATGTACTCATGGTTGACCTTTGTCGCTTTTTTTACTTTTTTTAGTCTCGATTGGCACTAAAATTGTGTGAACGCGGTCAGTTGAGTTTTCATCTTTTTCGGCACTGATTAGCTGCTGCTCTATATCGTAGGTAATGCTTTTAGCATTTATTTTTTGTCCCGCTTGCGATACTTGTGCATTACCAACAAGCGTTAAAAAACGCTTAGATACATCATAACGTACTTCGTCAGCACTGGCGCTCATAGTCGTGCCATCTGATTGCTTTTCTTCAAAGTACGCAGGGCTACCTGTAGCAATTAATAATTGTTTATTATCACCAAGTTCATCGCGTTTATGTACTTCTAAGCGGTCGGCTGTGATACGGCGATTACCGTGAATAATTTCAACGTTTTTCTCAAAAATCCCGACATTAGCTTTTAATTGACCTTCTTGCTTATCGGCGCTTATTGAAATTTGATTTGCAGCCGGTTGCGTATTTTGCTCTGCAGCACTACTATTAAACGCTAGTATAAGTGTAGGAATAATAAGTGATTTTAATATTTTATTGGTCATAATATATGGTTCGCGTATGGTTAATTAGTTTTATCACTTCGGTTTTTAAGTCGGCTTCTAGGCCTTTACCAGTGATTTTTAAATTGGGTCCAGTGATGATAACGGGTTGCTCCGAACGCATTGTTAATAGCTTTATATCTACCTGAATATTATCAGCATTGATTTTGTCTATCATGGCGTTATCGGTTAAGTTTTTGGCAACCACATTGCCTTCTAAAATTAATTGTTTGTCTTCGTATAATGTTGCTTCGTCTGCATTTATTTGCCACGTTTGCTTTTCGTTATATAAAGTAAAAATAGGTTTTTCAAAAAACGTAAAACCTAATTGTTGATATAGCTCCATTTTAGCCGCAGTAACTTTGTGGCTAATTTTACCTTGTTCGTCATAGGCTGTTTGTTTGAGTTCAATGGCTATGTAATCAGGCTTGGCAATAACTTCAGGCTCAGTCTGAGGTACAATATTTGTTTGTGTAAAATAAGGGTACCAAAGCCAAACCATACAGCTAATGAATAAAACGCTTAATATTATGCGCGCTGCATTCATGAACTAGTGCCTTGTGTAGTCAATGCTTTACCATTTTCAAGCATAAGTAAGTCGGTGAGCTCTCTTACTGCACCAAAGCCGCCAGGCATTTGCGTTACATAGTGTGATAAACGTTTAATAAGTGGATGGGCATCATTTACTGCAACAGCAAAGCCGACTAATTCCATAACGGGCATGTCAGGACCATCATCACCGATATAAGCAATTTGTTCATCGCTAAGGTTGAGTTTGTCTTTTAATTCTTGATAGGCAATGAGCTTATTTTCTTGGCCTTGATAAATATGCTGTACGGTTAAGCTGCTCATACGTTGTTGCACTATTTGTGAATGACGACCAGTAATTACAGCCACTTCAAAGCCACTGTTTATAAGCGCTTTAATGCCAAAACCATCTTTTGTATTAAATGCTTTTAGCTCTTCACCTTGATTACCAAGATAAATACGGCCATCAGAAAATACACCATCAATATCGCATATAAGTAGCTTTACTTTTTTAGCGCGTGCTTTTGCATCATCGCTCAGCGGTTGATAGAGTTCTTCAAATTGCATTTATAACACTCCTGCTTTTAATAGGTCTTGCATGTTTAATGCGCCAATAGGTTGGTTTTTCTCATTGACGACGATTAAGCCATTTATACGTTTGTGTTCCATAATATTAAGCGCTTCAGCGGCTAAAATATCTTGTGTAGCCGTAGTACATGACTTAGTCATAACAACATCTATTTGTGTTGTATGAATATCAATTCTTTGCTCTAAAATACGACGCAAATCGCCATCGGTAAATAATCCCACGAGCTGCTGATTTTCATCAACAATGGCTGTCATGCCTAAACCTTTAGCAGACATTTCAATAAGGGCATCTTTAACTGTTTGTGAAACGCTAATAATAGGTGTATTTGCGCCGCTGTGCATAACATCTTTTAAAGTAAGTAATAAGCGCTTGCCTAAACTACCACCTGGGTGAGATAGCGCGAAGTCATCAGCTGTAAACCCGCGAGCTTCTAATAATGCAACTGCCATGGCATCGCCCATCGCAAGCGTTGCAGTGGTACTTGATGTAGGAGCTAGACCCAATGAACAGGCTTCTTTTTCTACTTTAATACACACATGTACATTAGCAAGGGTCGCCATGGTTGATTGCGTATTGCCAGTCATCGATATCATTTTGGCACCAAGTCGTTTTAAAACCGGAATGATATTTAAAACTTCGCTGGTCTCCCCTGAATTAGAAATAAGCATAACCACGTCATTTTTAGTGATCATCCCTAAATCACCATGACTTGCTTCACCAGGGTGAACAAAAAATGCTGGACTGCCAGTGCTTGCAAGGGTTGCCGCTATTTTATTGCCAATATGACCTGATTTACCCATACCAATGACAATAATACGGCCTTCGCAGTCGTACATTAATTGGCACGCGTTATGAAAGTTTTCATCTACATATTGTGCAATATCACTAAGTGCTTGGCGTTCAACATCTAAAACGCGAAGGCCTTGTTCAATAAAATTTAGCGTTGCCATCATTTACCCTACTTGACTAAAAATATACCCTTGGTAACCCAAAAATGCTATTAGCAATAAGCCGCCTTCTACTCTATTGATACGTTGGGTGCCTCTAAAGTTCAATGACATAATAATAAGAGCAAGTGTTGCGCCAATCATAATTAATACGTCTCGGCTTACTAATGATGGGTCAATGGCAGAAGGGTTAATAATACCGGCAAGTGGTAATACCGCTAGAATATTAAATATGTTTGAGCCAACAATATTACCTAGTGCTAAATCATCTTCATTTTTAAGTACACCTGCAACCGAAGCGGCAAGTTCAGGCAAACTAGTACCGATGGCAATAATTGTTAAGCCAATGACTAAGTCGCTTAAGCCGAAGTATTTAGCAATATCGACAGCCGAACCTATTAAAAAATGAGAGCTAACAGGTAGGAGTATCATGCCGACAACTAACCAAAATACCGCTTTTTTCGTAGGTACATCGTTTGGTACATCGTCGCAGGCTTCTGACACAAATGGATCATCTTGGTTTTTTGCACGCATAGATACAATAATTAACCCACCGATGAATACGATAAAGCCAACCAAAAGTGCAACACCTTCATTAAATGAAAAGTAGTTATCTGAGAACACATACCAAGTAGCTAAAGATACGAGCATCACTAATGGCATTTCACGTTTTAACGTACTAGATGAAACTGAAAGAGGGCGAAATAGAGCAGTGATACCTAACACAAGTAAAATGTTTGTAATATTAGAGCCAACAGCATTGCCAACCGCTGTGTCGGTTTTATTAGCCAGAGCGGCAGAGGCTGAAACCATCATTTCAGGTGCTGAAGAGCCCATAGCTACCACGGTTAAACCAACAATAAGTGTAGGTACACCAAAGTTTTTAGCAAGAGCCGCAGCGCCATAAACAAACCTGTCTGCACTCCAAACAAGAGCTGCAAAACCAAGAATTAAAATAACAAACGAGGTAACCATTGTGTTAAGCCAGTTATACAAAATACGGATGGCGCGAATAGTAACAAAAGCCAAGATGAAAGTATAAATAAAAGAGTAAGGTCAACTAGGTAACAATGCTGCTTTTAAACAGCTAATTTAAAAATTTAAGCCGGGGTTAAGCTGTTTTGAGCGAGTCTTATAATCCTTTTCATGG
The DNA here is from genome assembly GCF_002863625.1 of Pseudoalteromonas sp. MelDa3. Taxonomy (NCBI): domain Bacteria; kingdom Pseudomonadati; phylum Pseudomonadota; class Gammaproteobacteria; order Alteromonadales; family Pseudoalteromonadaceae; genus Pseudoalteromonas; species Pseudoalteromonas sp. MelDa3. The sequence goes on from NZ_PJBR01000007.1 coordinate 121,535, forward strand.
GTGTATTACAAAATCTTACGAATTGTTTTTTCCATCTTTGACAAAAAAGCTTTAAAATAGGTGCACTAGTGAACATTTTTATGGAGAGCGACTTGTCGCAATCAATAGTAGAAGTCAAGGATGTTAGCTTTTCGAGAGGCAATAGAACTATATATAAAAATATGAGTTTTAGCGTTCCTAAAGGTAAAATTACTGCGATCATGGGGCCAAGCGGAATTGGCAAAACCACTATGTTGCGTTTAATTGGTGGTCAGCTTAAACCAGATTCAGGTGATATTTTATTTGAAGGTGGCAGCATTCCTAAAATGTCTCGTAAAGAGTTATACGAAGCACGTACTAAAATGAGCATGCTTTTTCAAAGTGGTGCGCTGTTTACTGATATGTCGGTATTTGACAATATTGCGTTTCCTATAAGAGAGCACACAAAGCTAAGTGAAGACCTTATCCGATTAGTTGTATTAATGAAATTGCAAGCGGTTGGGCTACGTGGCGCTAAAGATTTAATGCCCTCTGAGTTATCGGGCGGTATGGCAAGACGTGCTGCACTTGCGCGCGCTATAGCACTTGATCCAGAGCTAATCATGTACGATGAGCCATTTGCAGGACAAGATCCTATTTCGATGGGCGTATTGGTTAAGCTAATTAAGTCGCTTAACGAAGTATTGAGTTTATCGTCTTTAATTGTGACACACGATGTGACAGAGGTAATGAGTATTGCCGATCACGTTATAATTATCGCCGATCAAGGTGTAATTGGTTGTGGTACTCCTGATGAAATGCGCAATCATGAATCTCCTTTAGTTCAACAGTTTTTAAAAGGCTTGTCGGATGGTCCAGTACCATTTCATTTTCCGGCTCAAGCTTATGCAGACGAACTACTTGGAGAAAAAGCATAATGTTGGATTTATTTCAAAAGCTAGGACATAAAACGCTAGGACGTTTTGCGGCTCTTGGCCGTTCTGCTTATATGCTGTTTAGTGCATTAGCGCATGTTCCTAATTTTAAAAAAGGCACACCGTTACTTGTTCGCCAGCTCTATATGGTTGGTTCGCAATCGTTACTCATTATTATGGTGTCGGGTTTGTTTATCGGCATGGTGTTGGCTCTACAAGGTTACACCGTATTAGTTGGTTATGGCGCTGAGGATAGTTTAGGGCCGTTAGTGGCTCTGAGTTTATTGCGAGAACTGGGCCCGGTTGTTACTGCATTACTATTTGCAGGACGCGCAGGTAGCGCATTGACTGCTGAAATTGGCTTAATGAAAGCAACAGAGCAACTTTCATCACTTGAGATGATGGCAATCGATCCGCTAAAACGTATTATTGCACCGCGCTTTTGGGCGGGTTTTATAAGCATGCCATTGCTTGCATTGATATTTTCAGCCGTAGCAATCATAGGCGCTCATTTAGTGGGTGTAGATTGGCTGGGGGTTGATACAGGTAGTTTTTGGTCAATCATGCAATCACAAGTGTCGTTTCAGCAAGACATACTAAACGGTATTATTAAGAGTTTTGTATTTGCCATAGTGGTGACCTGGATTGCGCTTTATAAAGGATATGACTGTGTGCCGACCTCAGAAGGGATCAGCAAAGCAACCACCGAAACGGTTGTTCATTCGTCATTAGCAGTTTTAGGTTTTGACTTTATTTTGACAGCGGTAATGTTTACCAGCTAATAGGGTATAGATAATGAATTCACGGAAATTAGAAATTTTAGTTGGTTTTTTTGTAGCACTTGGCATTTTAGCTTTTGCGATGCTCGCACTTAAAGTTGCCAATTCAGGTATTAGTGGCTCTGGCGAAACATATACGCTTAATGCCAAGTTTGAAAACATTGGCTCATTAAAAGCACGTGCACCAGTAAAAGTAGGTGGTGTTGTAATTGGTCGTGTTGAATCAATTTATGTTCACCCACAAGAATTTTTACCAGTGGTAAACATGACCATTGATGCACAGTATTTATGTCGTTTTTCAGACACAAGCTCAATCTCTATTTTAACGTCGGGTATTTTAGGTGAGCAGTACTTAGGTATTCACCCTGTCATTTCTCCAGATTCGGCTAAACAACGTTGTTTAGGCGAAACAGTGACTGAAAACAAGCAAGATGAAGCAATTGACGATTTGTTTGGTGTGGAAAGTAAAGCACTAGGTGATGGCGATTCAATTACTGACACTAAGTCTGCCATTGTACTTGAAGAATTAATCGGGCAGTTTTTATTCAACCAAGGTAGTGAGTAATTATTATGTTGAAAAAGTTTTTAGCTATTGTAGTAATTGGCACAATGACGCTAACTCAAAGCGTAAGTGCAGCAGATGTGAAATTAATCGATCCAAATAAAATGGTACGCCAAGTTGCTGATAATACATTTGCACGTATTAAAAAAGATCAGCCATTAATTGTTAAAAATCAAGAGCATCTTCGCTTAATCGTTGAAGAAGAATTAATGCCTTATATCGACTACAAATATGCAGCACTTCGCGTACTAGGTAGTGAAGTATCTAAAGTACGTGCAATTACCGACGAAGCTGAAAAAGCCAAAGCAATTAAAGAAATTCAACGCTTTATTGGTGTGTTTAGAGAGTATTTAGTTGCTACTTATGCAGGTGTATTCACTCAATATACAAACCAGAAAGTTGAGTTTGGTGCAGAACAAGCATTTAAAGGCAAAGATGTCGTTGTCGTTAAAACTAAAATTATTGAAGATGGTAAACCTGATATCAGAATCGATTTTAAAGTACGCGAAGACCGTGACGGTGAATGGCGCGCGTACGATATGATTGCTGAAGGTATTAGTTTACTAGATGCAAAACAAAGTGAGCTACAAGGTATTTTGCGTCAGCAAGGTATTGATAATGTAAGTAACCTTTTAGAGCAAAAGAGTCAGCTACCAGTTCAGTTTAGAGGCAGTAACTCGAATGACTAAATTGGCAATAAGCCAAGTTGATGGACAACATTTTCGAGTAAACGGTGAGCTTACTCGAAATTCAATTGGCGATGAACAGCTTCTGAACAACAAGCTATTAACCAAGCATAAAATCATCTATTTCGACCTAAGTGGTGTATCTAGGGTTGACACAGCGGGCTTAGCTTGGTTAATTCACTCTTTTGCAGAATTAAAGCAGCAAGGCATTCGCCTTGAATTGCAAAACCTACCTGAGCAATTGCAAAATTTAATGCAATTGGGTCAGGTTACAACCCTATTTGAGTGAGAGTTATGGAAACTAGCCAAGTCGAAACATTATTACGCGAAGAACTTCAATTAGCTGAAGTACATGTAAAAGCCAATGGTAGTCATTATGAAGTTGTTGCAGTAGGTGAATGCTTTGACGGTTTAAGCCGAGTTAAAAAGCAGCAGCTAGTTTATGGCCCATTAATGAATACAATTTCAGATGGCACAATTCACGCAGTATCTATTCGTGCATTTACTCCTGTAGAGTGGAAGCGTGAACAAAAATTTATTTTACCGCAATAAATAGGGCCTCTTAATGGATCAATTTGTAATTCAAGGTGGTACTTCACTTGCTGGTGAAGTGACTATTTCTGGCGCTAAAAATGCCGCACTTCCTATTTTGTTTGCTTCATTATTAGCTGATGGAAAAAGTACATTTACTAATGTACCGCGCCTTCGCGATATAGTGACCACTGAAGCCTTATTAAAAACTCTAGGCGCTGATGTTAATTGGCACGGCGATACGCTAGTGATTGACGGCGCAACGGTTAATAAAACATTAGCACCATACGACTTAGTTAAGCAAATGCGTGCTTCAGTACTTGCATTAGGCCCTTTAGTTGCACGTTTTGGTGAAGCTCAAGTGTCTTTACCTGGTGGGTGTGCTATTGGTGCTCGTCCTGTTGATATACATATTCAAGGTTTGGAGCGCATGGGCGCACAAATAAACGTTGAAAATGGTTATATTAATGCCAAGGTAAACGGTCGCTTAAAAGGCGCTGAAATCTTTATGGAAATGGTAAGCGTAGGCGCTACCGAAAACCTATTGATGGCAGCTGCTCTTGCTGATGGTAAAACCATACTTGATAACGCTGCACGCGAGCCCGAAATAATTGATTTAGCTAACTGCTTAATTGCTATGGGCGCTAAAATTACGGGTGCAGGCACTAGCCGCATTGAAGTTGAAGGCGTTGAGCGTTTAGCAGGATGCGAGCACAGCATTTTACCAGATAGAATAGAAACAGGTACGTTTTTAGTCGCTGCAGCAATGGCAGGCGGTGAAGTACTTTGCAAAAACACTGACTTTCATTCTCTTGAGCCTGTGATTGAAAAATTACGTGCAACAAATGCACACTTAGAAGTACATAACGACAGTATTTATCTTGATATGCGCGGCCGAGAACTGAGAGCCGTGAATATTAAAACAGCTCCACACCCAGGTTTTCCTACGGATATGCAAGCTCAGTTTACAGCATTAAATGTAGTAGCAAATGGTAGTGCGACTATTACAGAAACGATTTTTGAAAACCGTTTTATGCATGTACCAGAGTTGCAGCGTATGGGTGCTAATATTCGTTTAGAAGGGCATACCGCAATTTGTGGTGAGACTGAGAGCCTAACGGGCGCGCAAGTGATGGCAACCGACCTACGCGCTTCAGCTAGCTTAATCTTAACGGGTATAGTGGCACAGGGTGAAACGGTTGTTGACCGTATTTATCACGTTGATAGAGGCTATCAGCGCATTGAAGATAAGCTAAGTGCGTTGGGTGCAAATATTAAACGTCGAAGTAGTTAAGTAGATATTTAACTAGCTAAGCTATTTTAAAAAGGTCGGATACGCAAATTGCTATCCGACCTTTTTATTGACGATTTATGAAAGTTGGTATTATTTTTTATTAAAGCTTTGTTTCAAGCTCAGCTACCACCACCATGATTTTTTCTATTTTACCATTCCGGTAAAGCTCAAATTCTATTTCTTTACCTGGTTCTGTATTACCTATTTCTTCCAGCACTTTTTGTGGATTTGCTACCGAAAGCCCTGCAATTTTAATAACAATATCTTGCTCTTCAATGCCCGCTTGCCATGCTGGTCCCAAAGGGTCTAAATTAGTAATACGCATGCCAGTAACTGGGGTTAGGCTGTCGTTTACTTCCTTGCCGGTACTATCTACTGCTGTGCCTTCAAAGCCTAAATAGCCGCGCACAACGCGACCATGACGAATGAGCTTACCCATTACTTTTTTAGCAAGTGAGTAAGGAACCGCAAAGAATATTCCTTGAATATTCAAGTTCTCACGCGTTTTAAACTGCGCAGAAGTAATGCCGACTAAATCACCATTGGAGTTAACTAATGCGCCGCCAGAGTTGCCCACATTAATAGCCGCATCCATTTGCAATAAGTTATTGTACGGACTGTCTGTAATTTTTTGCTTACCCGTTGCGCTAATAATGCCTTGCGTGATTGTTTGGCCTAAATTAAGCGGGTTACCTATGGCAAGTACAACATCGCCCACACTGGATACATAGCTATCATTTACAGGAATTACCGGAAGGTGATCTGCATTTATTTTAAGTAAGGCTAAATCAGTAATAGTATCAAAACCAATTAGCTGTACATCAAAAAAACGTCTGCCATCGGTTAGAATAACCATAATTTGATCTGCATTATTAACAACATGGTAGTTGGTAAGAATGTAACCGTCTTGCGACATGATGACGCCAGAGCCAAGCTCTTGTACCGTGTTTTTTCTTTTATAACGAGGTTCTTTGGAAATACTTTCTGAAAAAATAGTAACCACAGAAGGAGCTGCTCGTTTAACGGCATCAGAAAAACTCAGGTGACTCGAACTCATTGCGCTTGGTAGGGGAACATTTGGAAGTAAAGCCGCTCGCATATTAGGGCTGAAAAAAACCACTAAAAAAGCAATACTTAGGCCTGCAAATAAAGGGGGAAGAATAAATTTTATTAGTTTCAGCACGATTTTCTTATTATGTAAGTGAGCAATCTCTTTATGATGACATAAAAAAAATAACAGCGGCAAGTGCCACTGTTATTTTTATTACATTAATAGTGCTATTTATTACTGAATTAAAATAAATATAGACTCACGACCACGTTGCACGCCAAGTACTATATTACCTTTTGTACTGTCGATGATTTTATTCATGTCGCGAATCGTTTCAACTCGTTGACGATTCACTTGCATAATAATATCGCCTTCTTCAAGGCCAACACGGGCAGAAGGTGAGCGAGGATCTACAGAAGTAACCTCAACACCTTTATTACTGTTTTTTTGTACATTTTCAAGTGTCGCGCCTTGGAATGCAGGATGCAGCTCTTCACCGGTCGCTGTAACACCTGATGCACCATCAAGGGTTACTTTCACTGTTTTAATTTTACCATCGCGGTAAATGCCTAGTTTTATCTCACGGCCTTCACCTAGAGTAGCAATTTTGCTGCGTAGTTCATGAAAGCCACTAATGTCGCCACCGTTTATGCTAACAATAACGTCACCAGCTTCAATTCCAGCCTTACTTGCGGCAGTGTCGTCCATTACTTGCATTACATAAGCACCTTGTTTGACATCAAGTTGCTGTGCTTTTGCAAGTCCAGCATCAAGTGGACGACCAGAAATGCCTAACGAGCCTCGACGTACTTCACCATGTTCAATAATTTGATCGACTAGATTTTTCATCATATTAGATGGAATCGCAAAACCAATACCCACGTTGCCGCCAGAAGCACCTAAAATAGCGGTATTAATACCAATCAACTCACCATTGAGGTTAACTAAGGCACCGCCAGAATTACCTTGGTTAATAGCTGCGTCGGTTTGAATGAAATCTTCGTAGCCCTCAATGTTTAAACCACTTCGACCAAGGGCACTAACAATACCTGATGTAACTGTGTGGCTAAGGCCAAATGGGTTACCAATAGCGACAGCAAAGTCACCCACTCGTAAATTATCTGAGTTGGCGAGTTTGATTTCAGTTAAGTCATCAGCGTCTATTTGTAAAAGAGCGATGTCTGATTCTGTGTCAGTACCAATTTTAGTTGCTTCAAATTCACGGCCATCTTCGAGAGTAACTACCATTTTTTCGGCGTCTTGGATTACGTGGTTATTAGTCACTACATAGCCCTCATCAGCATCGATAATGACCCCAGAACCTAATCCACTAAATTGGCGTTTTTGACTGCGAGGCTGCTGTTGTCCAAAAAAGTATTCGAGTGGATCTGCACGGCGGCGTACTTCTTTAGAGCCTGAAACTTGGATACTTACAACACCAGGAGATATTTGCTCTAGCATGGGGGCTAGAGTGGGTAGTTGTTGACCATTTACTGCAATTGGCATTTTCGCATAAGACGCTACAGGGCTCATTAATAAGCTTGTAGATAAAATAGCTGCGCTGATAAGTGATAATTTCATTTTCATAGTCAGGGGTAACTCCACTTAAGATAAAGCAAAAACAAAAAGGGCTACTTTAAAAGCAGCCCTTTTCGATTTATTAAGATAAAACAACAAAGCTGTTATATCTAAAGACTATGGGGTCTAAAAAAAGTTCATCAAGATACTTTAGAATGTTCTGAAACTTTATTTTGACCAGCAAATAAACCAGATTCACCCGATACATAATCAGCTGGTTGCGCTGCGGCTGAAGAACGATCTGAACGACGTTCTTTTAAAGACGCTTGTAGTTGTTCTGTTGTTTCTTTAGAAAAATAAGGTTCTGCTGGTGCTTTATTTCTATCTTCTAAAAGAAGTTGGTTTGTTTCTTCAACGTGACTAAGCAGTTGATCATAGTTTTCTTTCATTTTATTTACGAGCTTGCCAGTATTCGCTAAATGATCAGCTACATCTTGACGATACTGCTCTAATGCATTTTCAGCTTGCTCTGCCTGCTCTTTTAATTCATCTTGTTTGAATTGTTTTTTAGTAACAAATGCGCCAATAAAAAATGCTACAACAGCAGCAATAACAATTAAACCTACCCACATAACTGTGCCCATAAAAACTACCCCTTTGGGAAAATAACTAACGAATGCCGATTCAATTATAAATCATACTAAGTGTAATATACCCCGAGTTATGATGCGTGTTAATATGCTTTGCAAATTAAACTGTGTTTTAACTGTAAATAGATATGACTCCTTGGCAAACATACCAACAAGACTTAAAGCGAGATGACTTTGTACACGACGCAGCACAAGAAAATGCTGTGCGCCATTTACAACGTCTATACGATGACCTAACTCAGGCAAAGCCAAAACAAAAAGGTTTTTTTGCTAAGTTATTTAGTAAAGATGAACCTGCGCCTATAAAAGGTTTGTACTTTTGGGGTGGAGTAGGGCGTGGTAAAACTTATTTAGTTGACACTTTTTACGAATCACTACCGGGCACACGTAAAATGCGCGTGCACTTTCATCGATTTATGCACCGAGTGCATAATGAGCTTAAAAAACTAAACAATACGGCTAATCCATTAGAAAAAATAGCCGACACTTTCAAAGCTGAAACAGACATAATTTGTTTTGATGAGTTTTTTGTTCAAGACATTACCGATGCTATGTTGCTAGGTGGCTTAATGGAAGCGCTATTTGCACGGGGTATAGTACTTGTTGCTACATCTAATATAGTGCCTGATGAGCTTTACAGAAATGGCTTGCAGCGTGCCCGCTTTGTCCCTGCTATAGAGCTGGTTAAGCTCAATACAGAAATAGTTAATGTAGATTCAGGTATTGATTATCGATTACGTACCTTAGAGCAAGCCGAAATTTTTCATAGTCCGTTAGATGAAGATGCAGATAAAAACCTATTTGAATACTTCGATAAGCTATCGTCAGAGCCTGGACAATTAGATGAGCCGATAGAAATAGAAGGGCGAAAAATCAAAACGCGAAAAGTAGCTAAATGCGTGGTGATGTTTGAGTTTAGTGAATTATGCGAAACAGCGCGTAGTCAGGTTGATTACATGGAGATTAGTCGCTTATATAATACGGTGATTATTTCTAACGTAAAACAGCTTGGGCAAACTAATGATGATGCCGCTAGACGCTTTATTGCTTTAGTGGATGAATTTTACGAGCGCCATGTAACTTTAATTATATCGGCTGAAAAACCTATTACCGAACTTTATACCCAAGGTAATTTAAACTTTGAATTTAAGCGCTGTATAAGCCGTTTGCAAGAAATGCAGTCTCTAGAGTATTTAGCTAGAGAGCATTTGGTTTAAATTTAGTAGGTAAAAGTGTAATAGGTTAGCCATTAAAAATAAGAGGTGCATATATAGTACTTCTTATTTCTAAAATTTCTTGTGGAAAAAACAACCGGCGAGTAGCAATGTGTTTTAAGTGCTGGTATACTCCCGCGTCTGCCACGTTGCGTTCTATGCCCTCATATAGTCTAGCCACTTGTGAGCGGCGCAAAAGTCTAAAACTCGAAGGGGTTATAGCAAACTTAGAGCAGTAGTTAATATTAACTACTTGTGGTTTTAATTGAAAAACATTGGATTTTTATAAATGAAAACGTTTGTTGCTAAACCAGAAACAGTAAAACGTGACTGGTACGTAGTTGACGCTGAAGGTAAAACTTTAGGTCGCATCGCTACTGAAATCGCTCATCGCCTACGCGGTAAGCATAAAGTTGAATATACACCGCACGTAGATACTGGTGATTATATCATCGTTATCAACGCTGAAAAAGTTACTGTAACTGGTAACAAATTCAAAAACAAAGTGTACTATTCACACTCTGGTTTTCCAGGTGGTCTTAAGTCTACTACTTTTGATAAACTTCAAGCTGCAAAGCCTGAAATGATCATCGAGAAGGCTGTTAAGGGCATGTTGCCACGTGGTCCTTTAGGCCGCGCTATGTACCGTAAACTTAAAGTTTACACAGGTACTGAGCACAACCATGCTGCACAACAGCCTCAGGTTCTAGACATTTAAGGAGCACCATCATGGCAAATCAATACTACGGTACAGGTCGTCGTAAAAGTTCAAGTGCTCGCGTATTCTTACGCCCAGGCACTGGTAACATCGTAATCAACAAACGCTCTCTAGAAGAGTATTTTGGTCGCGAAACAGCACGCATGGTTGTTCATCAAGCTCTTGAGCTAGTTGATATGACTGAAAAATTTGACCTTTACATCACCGTTTCTGGTGGTGGTACAACTGGTCAAGCTGGTGCTATCCGTCATGGTATCACTCGTGCACTTATGGAGTTTGACGAATCATTACGTTCACAACTTCGTAAAGCAGGTTTTGTTACACGTGATGCACGTAAAGTTGAACGTAAGAAAGTGGGTCTTAAGAAAGCGCGTAAGCGTCCACAGTTCTCAAAACGTTAATCTATACGTTATCAAGAATTCAAAAACCCAGCTTATGCTGGGTTTTTTGTTTTCAAATCAAAATGTTTACATTTGCAACTTAATATAAAGTTATTTATATCGACGGTGATACTGGGTGATTGCAGCAATTAATGATGATCAAATTGATTAATAACTGCGTATTAATCAAACGAAAGTTAAAAAACACTCAGATAGCTGCAAAAAAGTTAAATAATTATCGTAATTAGTTTAAATCCATCAGTTAATTGGTGGAATTTTTTGCTACAATTGGCATTGAAGTAAAATGAGTGAGTTTAACCGCACTATGTACAGTTTTTACTGTTTCCTCTTAGTGGTGTTGATCTTGGTCAGTATATTGTTTTTACAGAAGCGTTATTATAGTCGTTCGGCTTTATTCTCGAGCTTACTTAATCAAATTTTGATCAAGTTAGTTTTATTCGAGCATAGGGCTTTGAATAACCTTGTTTTAATCAAGGGTTTTAATTATGATCGCTTCTATTTTAAAAATTCGAATAATTAACCTGCTGTAACTGATGTTCTCAATATAGCAAGTGTTGAGAATCATAGTGGAGATAAGTGGATGAGCAATGCGCCTGTAGACAATGGCCGACGTCGCTTTTTAACCATAGCTACCTCTGTTGTAGGTGGTGTTGGTGCGGCTGGGGCTGCTGTTCCTTTTATTGCGTCTTGGAATCCAAGTGAGCGAGCTAAATCTGCGGGTGCGCCTGTAGAAGTAGATATCAGCAAACTTGAACCGGGACAATTAATACGTGTCGAGTGGCGTGGTAAACCTGTATGGGTTGTATCACGGACCCCAAAAATGCTTGAGCAAATGAAAGAACATGAAGGTCAACTTCGTGATCCGCATTCGCAAGAGCCACAACAATTAGAATCATCAACAAATGATTACCGTTCATTACGTCCAGAAATCTTTCTGGCTGTAGGTATTTGTACGCATTTAGGGTGTTCACCTGGCTTTTTCCAAGGTAACTTTAGTGAGAAAGTTGAAGGAACCGATGATGGCTTCTATTGCCCATGTCATGGTTCTAAATTTGATATGGCTGGCCGTGTATTTCAATCGGTACCTGCTCCATTAAACTTAGAGATACCACCTTATACTTTTCTTGATGAGACCACTATTTTAGTGGGCGAAGAAAAAGGGGCAGCCTAATGTTTGGTAAGATTATTGGTTGGATAGACGACCGTATCCCAATGACACGTGTTTGGAACATGCATATTGCACAGTATCCAGCACCTAAAAACTTTAACTTCTGGTACTTTTTTGGCTCATTAGCCATGTTGGTACTAGTAAACCAAATCCTAACAGGTATTTGGTTAACGATGAACTTTGTTCCGTCTTCTGAAGGCGCATTCGCTTCAGTAGAATACATCATGCGTGATGTAGAATATGGCTGGTTATTACGTTACTTGCACTCAACTGGTGCATCAGCGTTTTTCATCGTTGTATATATGCATATGTTCCGTGGCATGATCTACGGTTCTTATCAAAAACCACGTGAGTTACTGTGGTTATTTGGTATGTTTATTTTCTTAGCGCTAATGGCTGAAGCATTCATGGGGTATTTATTACCATGGGGGCAAATGTCGTTCTGGGGTGCACAGGTAATCATCTCCTTATTCGGGGCTATTCCGGTTATTGGTGATGACTTAACACTTTGGATCCGTGGTGACTATGTAATATCAGGTGCAACGCTTAACCGCTTCTTTGCATTACATGTAATTGCACTACCATTGGTTATCGTAATCTTAGTTTTCTTACACATTGTTGCTCTACACGAAGTGGGTTCAAATAACCCTGAAGGTATTGAGATTAAACGTAAGAAAGGCTCAGTAGCTGAAGAAGATAAGCCTAAATTTAAATTTCATGAGTATTACACTGACAAGAAAGATATTGTTGATGCGATACCGTTCCACCCTTACTACACAGTTAAAGATATTGTGGGTGTGGTTGGTTTCTTAATATTGTTCTGTTGGGTTGTGTTCTTTATGCCAGCGATGAATGGCTTCTTTTTAGAAGGTCCAAACTTCGAGGCAGCTAACCCACTTAAAACACCTGAGCATATTTTCCCTGTTTGGTACTTTACGCCATTCTATGCAATCTTACGTGCAATCCCTGATAAGTTAATCGGTGTTGCGGCGATGGGTGCATCAATTGTGGTACTTGCGTTACTACCTTGGGTAGACCGTGGTAGAGTTAAATCGGTTCGTTACCGTTGTGGTTTCCATAAATGGAACATTGCAGGTTTTGTTGTAACTTTCGTTCTTTTAGGTTGGGTGGGTGCAACTCCTCAAACTGATCTGAAAACGATTATTTCTCAAATCTGTACTGTGACTTACTTTATGTTCTTCGTACTGTTATTTGTATACAGTAAGAACGAAAAAACTAAGCCATTGCCAGAGAGGTTAACGAAATGATGAAGAAGCTACTTATTGGTTTATTTGCTTTATCAGTAAACTTGTTACCTAACATGGTTATGGCAGCAGGTCCGTCGGTTCCTTTAATGGAGGCGAATAACGACCTTACTGATCAAGCATCTTTACAGCGCGGTGCAAAGTTGTTCATGAACTATTGTCTTGGTTGTCACCAAATGCAGTATCAACGTTATGAACGCACTTTTCGTGATATAGGTATCCCAACAGAAGTTGGTTTAGAACAGTTGATTTTTGACGGTTCTAAAGTAGGTAGCCATATTACTAACGCGATTACAAAAGACGATGCAGCAAAATGGTTTGGTGCGGCTCCGCCGGATTTAACTCTAATTGCGCGTGTAAAATCACCAGATTATATTTACACGTACTTAAAATCGTTTTATAAAGATGAATCTCGCCCGTTTGGGGTTAACAATATTGTTTTCCCATTAGTAGGTATGCCTCACGTTCTTCAAGAACTACAAGGTTTACCAACGCCTATTACTAAAGAAGTAGAAGAACATGGACACACAGTGACCAAAGTTATTGCTACTGAAACAGATGGTACGGGTGAATTAAGTGTAGATGAATACGACCAAGCTGCTCGTGATTTAACGAACTTCCTTGAATACGTGGGTGAACCTTCACGTCTTGAATCGGAAGCGCTAGGTATTAAGGTAATAGGATTTTTAATCATCCTGTTTATCTTGGCATTTATGCTTAAGAAAGAATACTGGAGAGATGTTCATTAGGTTGAACATTTTTAAAGGTAATTTTGCAATAGGGGCTTAAGCCCCTTTTGCTGTTTTAGTTATTTAATGGAGGTATAGGCATGGCCGTAGCTGCCAATAAGCGCCCTGTAATGACCCTTTTTTCTGGTGCTAACTGTATGTATAGCCACCAAGTACGTATTGTACTTGCGGAAAAAGGTGTAAGTGTAGATATTCATTTGGCTGAAAAAGATAACTTGCCAGAAGCACTTCACGAAATTAACCCTTACGGTACAGTGCCAACACTGATTGACCGTGAGCTTGGTTTATACCAGGCAAACATCATCATGGAATACCTTGATGAACGTTTTCCTCATCCTCCACTAATGCCTGTTTACCCGGTAATGCGTGGTCGTAGCCGCTTAATGATGCATCGTATTGATACTGATTGGTACAGCCTAGCTGACAAAATCAGTAACAACACGTCAGACGCTGCTCAAGCTCGTAAAGAGCTAACAGAAGCATTGCTTGCTGTAGCACCTATTTTTAGCGAAGCACCTTACTTTATGAGTGAAGAGTTTAGCTTAGTAGACTGTTATTTAGCTCCACTATTATGGCGTTTACCAGAGTTTGGTATTGAGCTTAATGGTGCAGGTTCTAAAGAGCTTAAAGAGTACATGATCCGTTTATTTGAACGTGAGTCATTCCAAGCCTCTTTAACTGAAGCTGAGCGTGAGATCCGTTTATAATGACGCCTAATCGTCCTTATTTATTACGTGCTTTTTTTGATTGGATAGTCGATAACGAGTGTACACCGCATTTAGTGGTAGACGCTGGATTTGCAAATGTACAAGTGCCAACACAATTTGTTCAAGACGGACAAATTGTTTTAAACATAAGTCCATCAGCGGTCACACAGTTTTCGTTAGACTTAACCCAACTTAGCTTCAGTGCGCGCTTTGGTGGTCAGCCAATGCAAGTGTATGTACCTCTAGGTGCTGTGCTTGCAATATACGCGCGTGAAAATGGCGAAGGAACAGTCTTTACCGCAGATGAGTTTTTAGAGGACGAAGACGATTTTGTGCCAGAGCTTGAAAGTGTTGATTCATCAGCTGAGTTTATTGATGAAACACCACCAGAAAAGCCTGAGAAGAAAAAAGGCTCTCATTTACGCGTTATTAAATAATAAGTAAATGCCAAAAAAAACCGCTGAATAAGCGGTTTTTTTATGTCTGTATTTTGCTTTACATATATTCAAATACTTTAATTACACGCTCTACGCCAGAAACATTGCGGGCAATATTTACAGCTTGAGTTGACTCAGAGTCAGATACTAAGCCCATTAAAAAAACTTCAGCATTTTCTGTCACTACTTTAATGTTATTACTGCTAATGTCTTTTGCTGTTAGTAGCTGGGCTTTTACTTTAGAAGTTAGCCAAGAGTCGTGAGTTTGTGTAGTAATGCCAGTATTTGAGCCAATACGAATTTGGTTATGTATTTTACGAATACCTGAAACGCCCTCAATAGTGCGCTGCGCTTCGTTTCTCATTTCTTCGTTAGCAACTTGGCCAACAAGTAAAACAATACCGTTAACGCTTACAGCGCTTATATTGGCAAACTTTTCAAGACGTTCTACTTCGCTAAGTGCAATACTGGCTTTTATTTCAATATTGTTATCGTCAATTTGAGAGCCAATAGTACGGCGGTCGTTCGCTGCAGTTACTGCACTGGCTGTACCTGCAACAACAGCGGCGGCGCAGCCTTGCAGTAATACAACAGTACCTAAAACAATAAGAGAGCGTTTAAACATAATTTTCATCCTGAGGGAAAAGCGTTAAATCAACAAGTTCGCTTAAACAATGTAAGTTAACTAAATGGGATTCGATAATGCGGCTAGGGCGTTTAGATGGCGATCTAATTTCAACATCGTTAGGTCCAAGTAGGCCTACCAACTCGCCACCATCATCACCAACCATAACTATGACCTTCATATCTTTAGTTAGTGCAGCTTCAACGGCAGAAATAACATGTTTTTCGTTGCCGTTTATAGCCAGTACAAGCAATAAATCACCTTGTTGGGCAAAAGCGCGGACTTGGCGAGCAAATGTATCGTGATCGTCCACTTGAGTACTTTGCCCCAGATTAACGTTTTCTTGCGATAGAGCAATTGCAGGTAAGCAGGGACGTTCGGTTTCATAATGATTAACCAACACACCCGCCATATGCTGAGCGAGCATGTGGCAATTTGCAGTACCGCAGCAAATGAGTTTATTTCCGTTGATCAGACTTTGTGCAATAGTAAATGCAGCTGACTCAAGCGCACTCGGTAGTACTTCACCCGCAGCGATTTGAACTTGAATGCTCTCTGTAAAAATTTCTTTAATTGTATCTTGCATAGCCTACCAATAATTTATCTTTATCTTTGTATTTGTATTTGTGTTTAAAATACATTTTTCAGCCAATTAATATTAGGAGATGCTTCTCCTGTAATGGCTACATAATCAATTCTTAGCGCTTGGTTAGTCAAATTTTTAGCTGCTAAGTAATGATAAATACTACGTTTTAATCGAGCTTGCTTTTGTGGGCTAAGCGCATAGTTTGCGCCGCCACGAGCATTGTTTTTACGAAACTTAACCTCAACAAATACAAGGGTGTTACCTTCTTTCATAATGACATCAAGCTCACCAAAGGGGCAGTAATAATTACGTTCAATAGGCGTTAACCCTTGAGTAACTAAGTATTTTTGCGCTTCAAGCTCATAATACTGGCCTTTTTCGCGACTATTGTGCCACAGCTCTTTAAACCACGACATGTCGCCCCCTTACTTAATTAAGTTTAATTTATAGTTTGCATCTCACTTGCTGATTGCATAAACAATGGCACAGGACGCTGCGTTTTTAATTGCACAGATTTAATACGACGATTTGTGTATTGAGCCCAGTCGAGCATACGTTCTATATGACCGCTTGTATTAACTGATAATTTACCGCTTAGGCCACTGTATTGATTACCTGGCATTACGCTTAACTGCCTAATATCAGGTAATACAGATACTGCATCGTATGCCATTGCAAATAAGCGTTGGCTAATATCTACTTGTTCTGGCCATAACGAATCATACTGCTGGCGTAAATTATGTTGTTTAATTTGCGAATCGAGCATCCACGGCAATTCAGTGAAGTATAGGCCGTCTAAGTCGCCTTTGTCAGTACTATCAATTTGTTTACTGTGGCTTTTAGAGCTGGCGTAAAGTGGAATACGATCTGCGAAAGTACTTACGTTTACATCAAGATAAGGTTTAATTAAGCGTGTTTCTATTGCATCACCTAAAATATAAATAACATCAATATCACTGCGTGAGCGCGTTTCATTTTCTACTTCTTGTCTAAATAATGCCTTAACCGTTTTTATGCGCTCTTTTGATTTATCTACTTCCAGCAAGCTTGTAATCGTATTTGGCATATCTTTTTTATCGTTATAAAAGCCTATTTGCGGCTTAGTTTCGCTATAGCGTTGCCACTGTAAGTTAAAATAATCAACAAGACGTTGTCCGTTAGCGTTATTAGGCGCTAGTAGCATCGGCTTTTGGTAACCCATTGCTAAAAAGTGCTCTAGGGCTTGTTCTACTTCGTGCTCAGGATTTAGTGCAAAGTAATAATGTTGAAGTGAAATTCGTTCACCGTCAAAGGTGTTCAAATGTAGTACTGGCGTATCGATAAGCGTTTGCGCATTAGCTAGTTTATCTATATTTGCTTTAAGTAGTGGGCCAATTACAAAGTCAGGCTTTATTTCTTCAAGCTGTGCTGTAATTTCTTCTGTACTTAAGTTTTCATCAATAAAAATAGTGTCGTTGATATTTTGAGTATCAAGTGCTGCTAACACGCCGGCTTTTAGAGCATCACCTAAGCGTTCGTTAGGTCCTGACTGTGGAAACAATACAACTAAGCGTTCTATATTTAGAGGTGCAAACTCAGTAAGCATTTCATCTTGTTTAGGTAAAACAGTAAAAGCGGGGTGCCCAATATAGCGTCTTCGCCAATTATTGATTGCTTGATCTAATTCTACACCGCTGCCTGCATATACTTGATGATATAACGCTAGGTTAGTCCAGCCTTGCTGAATAACCGAACCACGGTTAAAGCGCTCAAGCGCATATGAAGAGAGTTGTTTTAAGTTATCCCACAGATTTTGATTCAGTTGAGGGATTTCAATGTTATTTTTTGCTGCTGTTTCAGAGGCTCTAAAAAAGTAGGGCGCTGCTTTTTTAGGAAAATTTTGTGATGCGTAAATAGTGGCAGTTAAAAACTGATGCCATGCAAAATGTTCAGGTTGAGTAAGTTGTCCGTCTAGCGATTGTAAAATCACTAAGGCTTGATCATTTTTATTCTGTTGTTTTTGTGCAAATGCAATATAAAGGCGGTTTTGAATTTGATCAACACTTGCTGTTAATTCAAGCTCATTTCCAATTGTCTCTAATAAAGGCCAGTTTTGCTCACTAATTGCAGCATCACGTGCACTATAAAGTAATTGTATTTTATCGGCACCTTGGCGGTTTTGCGCCAATTGGTAGATAGATTGCGCACTGGTTGCCTGATTTTGAAGTGCATTAGAGCGGTTACTTACGTTATCGCTGTTTTTAGTTGGTTTTTCGGTTGTGCTACACGCCGATAACCCTGACAATATAATTAATAGACTAACTAGTTTAAGTCGCACAAATGATTTCCCAATACGTTAACGCGATTTGCTTATATTACTGACTGACGCAGGAGACCTCAATGTTAAATGAGGAGAATTCACAGAAAATTGGCACTCTTTACATTGTTGCCACCCCAATTGGCAATTATGACGACTTAAGCCACCGTGCCATTGCGACATTATCGCAAGTTGACTTAATAGCTGCTGAAGACACTCGCCATACCGGCAAGCTACTTAGCCACTTTGGAATTAAGGCTAAAACGTTCGCATTACATGACCACAATGAGAAACAAAAAGCACAGCAAATTATCGATCAACTAAATCAAGGTTTAAATATTGCTTTAGTATCGGATGCTGGTACACCGCTTATTAGTGACCCAGGTTATGCAGTTGTAAACTTATGTCGCGAACAAGGCGCTCATGTTACACCTGTTCCAGGTGCATGTGCTGCAATTACAGCCGTATGTTGTTCAGGCTTACCAACCGACCGTTTTCAGTTTATTGGTTTTACGCCAGCTAAGAGCAAAGCTCGCCAAGACTTTTTTACCGAAGCTGTTAACTCAGGTATCACCAGCATAATGTACGAAAGTACGCACCGTATTATGGCAAGCCTTGATGATTTAGCACTAGCCCTTGGTGATGAGCAACAAGTTGTATTTGCTAAAGAGCTAACCAAAACCTTTGAAACATTTTTTAACGGTAGTGTAAGTGAGCTTAAACAGTTTTTAACAGATGATCCTACCAAGCAGCGCGGCGAAATAGTGTTGATGCTTCCAGGTAAACCAAAGCAAATAGACGATGTTCCGCCAGAAGCGCGCAAAATGCTGGCACTTCTTGAAAGTGAAATGCCAATGAAAAAGGCATGTGGCGTTGTAGCCGAATACTTTGGAATGAAGAAAAACGCTTTATATAAAACAATTATTGAAGAAAAAGAGTAAATTTTACTGCGCTTGGTATTAGCCTCATGTATACTGCGCGCCGAGTCAGCCAAGATGATCGCTGCCTGTGACGAAAATGATCAGGGGGAGGAAAGTCCGGGCTCCATAGGGCAGAGTGCCAGCTAACGGCTGGGGGGCGTGAGCCCACGACAAGTGCAGCAGAGAGGAGACCGCCAATTTTCGGATTGGTAAGGGTGAAAGGGTGCGGTAAGAGCGCACCGGGCCGCTAGTAATAGTCGGTTGCAAGGTAAACTCCACTCGGAGCAAGACCAAATAGGGTTCCTTATGGCGTGGCCCACGTTGGAACCGGGTAGGTTGCTTGAGCCATAGAGCGATTTATGGCCTAGACGAATGATTATCACTTTCTTCGGAAAGGACAAAACCCGGCTTATACGGCTGACTCACTCATTCAATAAAAAGCCCGCAGTTAACGCTGCGGGCTTTTTTGTGTCTAAGTTTTAGTTAATACAATTTAAGTATTA